>NZ_JBHNYN010000024.1:0-51269 GCF_054960695.1 Vibrio sp. PSi01 | reverse complement strand
GAACGTTGATTTGATGCTTTGTAGCAGAAAAGATGAACGGTTAGCTTATG
Organism: Vibrio sp. PSi01; assembly: GCF_054960695.1. NCBI lineage: Bacteria > Pseudomonadati > Pseudomonadota > Gammaproteobacteria > Vibrionales > Vibrionaceae > Vibrio > Vibrio sp. PSi01. The sequence goes on along the minus strand of NZ_JBHNYN010000024.1, from coordinate 51,219 downwards.
CGATACTAGCTCAGTTGGTAGAGCGCAACCTTGCCAAGGTTGAGGTCATCGGTTCGAACCCGATGTATCGCTCCAAATTCTCTCTTTTTAGAGAACAGAGTCATTGTCTTAAACAATGCATCCGGACGCGGGATGGAGCAGTTTGGTAGCTCGTCGGGCTCATAACCCGAAGGTCGTCGGTTCAAATCCGGCTCCCGCAACCACATTACAGTTAAGCGCTATCTGTTGCTCAAGGCGGTAAGAGTTGCCCAAGGCAGTAAAAGCAGCGATTAACGAATGCGATACTAGCTCAGTTGGTAGAGCGCAACCTTGCCAAGGTTGAGGTCATCGGTTCGAACCCGATGTATCGCTCCAGCTTTCTTCTAAAAGCTATTAAGACCCTTTAAGCCACCGTGTTTTTCTTTAGATCACAGAGTTTAAAGACGACCTAAGGGTCACGCTCTTTCTTTAATGCTGCGAAGCATAATCCCCCCAAAAAGCAAATAATCCTCCATCATGGTGGATATTTTTTTGTCTTAAATATTTCTTAGCAACTGGAATGCTAGTAAACATCAGGTCTCTGAAGCAGATGCTTGAGGTTTTTCATATCTATAAACAGACTTATCCACAAAATGTTAGGTGTGGATAACTTGGTTGATAAAGTTGTTTCAGGCTTAATTCTCCACATACCTCTAAAAGATCTTTCTTGTTTTCAATATATTAGCGGAATCGTAGCGATCGTAACTTGTTGTTTTTTATCAAGTTGAGTGCTTGTGTTGAATTTGGTAAAAGATCGTTAACTTGTTGTTTTTTGATCTTAATCATTTATCGGTACTGTGTTTAACTTTGTGAGGGTGTCGGAAGTTTACGAGAAATCTGAATTTTTTCCACATTGTTAAAATTGAGAACAAGGTCAAACATTGTTCTAAAATTATGTGCAACGAGTTGTCTTAAATATTGGATGGTTGGTATGAACTAGCCAGTTAAACATTGGTATATAAAGAACTGGGTAGGTACGTAAAGAGCTAGGCGTCTCTTGGTAGTCCTTTTTCAACAATGCGTATCAGCCTGTGCTTTTTGGTGAGTATTTTGCTGCTATTTTTTTGCATACAGTTATTTTTCTGCGTAGAGCTATCTTCTTGCACACTGCTAACGTTAGGCAACTGCTGTAGTTGTTTATTCAAAGCCCACTCAATATGCACATCCAACATATCGTTTTTCCCTTGATGAGATTCCAGTGTTTCAACAATGCGTTGCTGGAATGGTGCATTGCCCATAGCAACAAAGATATTGCGTAACCACTGGGTGTGGCCGATGCGTCTTATTGCAGAGCCTTCCATTTTCTTCAAGAAGGTTGCTTCGTCCCAACTTGAAAGCAAAACCAGATCGGCTTCTTGGAAATCTTCTCGGCGGTGAAAGTCTGTTTGCTCTGTGAGTTCAGCATGACGGTTCCATGGGCAAACTAACTGGCAGTCGTCGCAACCGTAAATACGATTACCAATTGCGTCTCTAAATTCTTCCGGGATCACACCATCGTATTCAATGGTTAAGTACGAAATACATTTTCGAGCATCCACGACACCATCAGCAATAATGGCACCCGTTGGACAAGAGGTGATACATGCGGTGCATTTGCCGCACTCATCGACACTAGGTTCATCAACAGGAAGCGGGATGTTAACTAATAACTCCCCTAGAAAAAACCAAGAGCCCGCGTCTTTATCGAGAATTAACGAGTGTTTACCTGTCCAACCCAACCCCGCTTTTTGAGCGAGCGGTCTTTCCAAAATAGGTGCTGAATCGACGAAAGGACGTGAGTCTAAACCTTCGACTTCCTTCTCGATTCTTTGTCCTAGCTTTTTCAATTGGTTACGGAACAATTTATGATAATCGCGGCCTAAAGAATAACGGCTGATATAACCTTGAGTGGTATCGCTTAGGTTAGAGGCAAACTGCGCTTCCGGTGGTAGGTAGTTCATTCGGGCGCTGATCACTCGAATGGTGCCAGGATGAAGCTCATTAGGGCGAGCTCGCATCATTCCATGTCGAGCCATCCAATCCATTTCGCCGTGATTACCAGCATCTAGCCATGCTTGAAGAGGGGCTTCGTGTTCACTTAAATCAACATCGCAGATGCCAACTTTTTGAAAGCCTAACTCTTTTCCCCAGATTTTAATTTTTTCAGCAAGATGGTCTAGATTCATGGCTTAATTCTTATTTTCTCTGTTTTACAATTAGAGATAAGGCTAATTAAAATTAGGTTCGGCAAAAATGGGGGCGGATCTTAACGGATCTGAGTGGTGTTGACCAGAACAGACGCGTTTTGATCAGTATTTTTCATAGAACTTACACTTGAGTGCTTGTCTCCCAAAAGCATCACGGTTTACTATTCTTGTTCTTTTGATTTTTATATAGTCAACGATCGATTTTTAGAGAACGTATTCATGAGCACGAAACAATTTACTTTGAAAGATGAACAAGCAACGATTCAACTAGGAACGGAGCTTTCTAATCTTTGCTCACAGCAGACGACTATTTATCTGCATGGTGATCTTGGCGCAGGCAAAACGACCTTTAGTCGTGGCTTTGTAAAAGCGCTTGGCCATCAAGGAAATGTAAAGAGCCCTACGTATACTCTAGTTGAACCTTATCAACTTGCCGACTGGCAGGTATATCACTTCGATCTTTATCGCTTAGCCGATCCTGAAGAATTAGAGTTCATGGGGATTCGTGATTACTTCACGCCAGATGCTATCTGTTTGGTTGAATGGCCTGAGAAAGGCTATGGGATGCTACCAGAAGCGGATTTGGACATTGATATTCGTTACCAAGACGATCACCGTATTGTTTCTTTAACCGCTAATAGTGAATACGGACAGCGCTTACTTAGTCAGTTGGAGTTATGTTGATTTCTAAACGCCTTTTTTCAACAGCGGCCATGATGGCTGCTGTTTTCTCTTTACTGTTTTCTTCGCTTGTTTCAGCAAACTCCTTGAAAAGTTTGAGGGTTTGGCCTTCTCCAGAAGAAACTCGTGTGGTTATTGATTTAAAGTCAGAAGCGGACTTTAGCTATTTCACACTGAGTAGCCCGAGCCGCTTGGTTGTCGACTTAAAAAACACCAACCTTGCAACCAAGTTACCGGTCGTGGTGAAAGATAGCCCTGTTCTATCTAAGATACGTAAGAGCTCACCGCCAGACAAGAGTACTTATCGTCTGGTTTTTGAGTTAAAGAAGTCGTCTAAAGCAGAGTTGTTTAAACTGAGCCCGACTCCGGGTGGTCAGTATGGACACCGCTTGGTGATCGATTTACCTCATGGTGCGGCAAGCAAAGGGACAACAACGTCGACGCCGAGTAAGCCAACGGTAAGCAAAGACATTAATCAGGTGAAGCGTCAGAAAGACATTCTGATCGTGATTGATCCTGGACACGGTGGCGAAGACCCTGGTTCAATCGGTCCATCTCGTAAATATGAAAAGAATGCGACTCTCAGCATTTCGAAAAAACTTGCCGCCCAGTTGAATGCCGTTCCGGGTATTAAGACTCGTTTGACACGTAATGCTGACTACTTTGTAAACCTGAATCGACGTGTTGCTATTGCTCGTGAGAATGAAGCTCACTTGTTGATCTCTATTCACGCAGATGCGTTTACGACACCACAACCAAGAGGTGGTTCGGTGTTTGTGTTGAACACTCGACGTGCCAATACTGAGATTTCGCGTTGGATTGAGAATAAAGAGAAACAGTCAGAGTTGCTCGGTGGCAGTGGTGCTGCGTTCACTGGCAATATTGATGATAAGAACGTAAACCAAACCCTGCTTGATCTGCAGTTTAGTCACTCTCAAAAAGAGGGCTATAAACTGGCAACGGCGATTCTATCTGAAATGGGTAAAGTGGCGAAGCTGCATAACAGTAAGCCAATAAACACCAGCTTAGCGGTATTACGCTCACCACAAATTCCATCAGTGTTGGTCGAGACAGGCTTTATTTCAAACCCGACGGAAGAGAAGCTTCTTTTCCAACGTTCGCACCAAGACAAGCTGGCTCGTGCTGTGACTAAAGCCGTTGTTAAGTATTTGAAAGCTAACCCGCCAGAAGGGATTATCTTATCGAATGCGACATCTTCAACAGGCAGCGTAAGCCAACATAAAGTATCGCGTGGTGAGTCTTTATCTGTGATTGCGAGTAAATATGGCACCTCGACGCAAGCCTTGATGAAACTCAATAATCTGAAGTCGAGTAGCCTAGCGATTGGTCAAGTACTTAAGATACCAAGCAGCGCTCAAGGTTCATCATCAAGCAGTGCAGTCAAAACTAAGACTATTACTCACACGGTTAAGTCTGGAGAGTACCTAGGCAAGATCGCCAGCCGTTATAAAGTATTGGTAGCGGACATTAAGCGTGAGAACCGTTTAAAATCTGAAACATTGAGAGTGGGTCAGAAGCTACGTATTACGGTAGAAGTAAAAGACATACCTCTGCGTAAACACAAAGTCGCAAGAGGTGATTACCTAGGTAAGATAGCCTCTAAGTACGGTGTGAGTGTTGATGCTATCCGTAAAGCGAATAACCTACGCTCTGACAGCCTAGCGGTGGGGCAGGTGTTGATTATTCCGCATAAGTAATCTTTTTAACGCAGACATGTTTCCATCAATGGCAGTAAGGTAGCTATAAATATGACGATCAAAATACTGCCAGCTCGGTTAGCGAACCAAATTGCAGCCGGTGAAGTGGTAGAAAGACCCGCTTCTGTTGTGAAGGAGTTGGTTGAAAACAGTTTGGATTCAGGTGCCACACGTATCGATATTGATATCGAGAAAGGTGGCGCCAAGATGATCCGCGTGCGTGACAACGGTAAGGGCATCGTTAAAGATGAGCTTGCGTTGGCATTGAGCCGTCATGCGACCTCTAAGATTCATACCCTTGATGACCTCGAGGCGATCGTCAGCCTTGGTTTCCGTGGTGAAGCGCTCGCGAGTATCAGCTCGGTTGCACGTTTAACCATGACTTCGCGCCCTGCGACTCAAGATCAAGCTTGGGCTGCGCACAGCGAGGGCCGAGACATGCAGGTGAAACTGCAACCTGCAGCGCATCCCATTGGCACTTCGGTTGAGGTGTTGGACCTGTTCTTCAACACACCAGCACGTCGCAAGTTCTTACGTACTGAGAAAACCGAATTTACTCACATTGATGAATTGCTTAAGCGAATTGCGTTAAGTCGCTTTGATGTGACGATTAACCTTCGTCATAACGGTAAAATGATTCGTCAATACCGTGCGGCCAAAACCGATGTTCAGGCTGAAAAACGCATTGCAGCGGTATGTGGTAATCCTTTTGTTCGTCATATGCTTAAGATTGAGCTGGAGCATCAAGGTTTGAAGCTTCATGGCTGGATCACCACACCTGAAGGGGCAAGGCAACAAAGCGACCTACAATACTGCTATGTGAATGGTCGTATGATGCGCGATAAGCTGATCAATCATGCGATTCGTCAAAGCTATGAGACCAGCCTACGCCCAGATCAATTCGCAACGTATGTGCTATTCATTGAATTAGACCCGCATCAAGTGGATGTGAATGTTCACCCAGCTAAACATGAAGTGCGCTTCCATCAAGCACGATTAGTACATGATTTTATTTATCAAGCCTTGAGTGATGGCCTGGCACAAAGCAAGCAAATTGATGCAGCTCCGCTCAATCAATCTGCGTTCCATCAGTCAGATACTGATCATTATCAGCAAGATGCTTCTGGCGATGCGACGCGTTTTTCTGATCAAGAAGACACGGTGCCTTCCAACTCAGAGCCAGATTTGGTTTCAGAAAGGGTGCGACATGCCATCGAGCAAACGCCAGCCTATCCAAGAAAAGCTGAATCTGAGCAGGTTTATGAGAAACCCCAACACAGCGTTAATGATGCGAGCCAACGCTATAGCTCATCTTCTAATATAGGCTCGTCATCTAATACAGGCTCATCATCTACCACAGGCTCGTCATCTAGCGAAATCAGTTTTACGGGCTCTCCTCGACAAGAGTGGATTGAGTCTCGACCTGCGCCGAAGAAAGAAAAAGAACCGCACCAACATCATGCTGAACCTGCGCCCTCTAAGCGTGAAGTGAAAGCCTACAAAGAGCTTCTGAAAACGCCAGATTTTGATGCTCAAGTTGTAGCTCCATCATCTCCTCAAGAGCATGTCGCACCAGCCGAAACCAGAGAAAATATAGAAAATATAGAAGCTAAGTCTGTTCAACAGAATCCCGTTAACTCGAAACCGCGAGCACCCGTCACTGATTTGGGCAAAGCGGTTTCAATTGTTGAGGGGCAGTATCTGGTCATGGGCAATAAGAATGGTTGTGTTCTGGTTTCCTTAGCAAAAGCTGAATTATTGCGTGTTGTGGGTCAACTCGATGCTCGTAACGGGCCATTAAAAAGCCAACCATTACTGGTGCCTTTGTCGATCAAGCTTGGTAGTGAATTGGTGGAAGTCGCGAAAGCGCTGAGCCAAACATTGGCGCTGCTTGGTATTGAGCTTAAAGCACGAAACAGTGAAGCAGTGATGGTGATGGGAGTTCCTTCTCCTCTGAGACAGCAAAACTTACAAATTTTGATCCCAGATCTGTTATCGTACGCGGCTTCAATAAATACTCAGATTTTAGATAATAACGCGGGTAATGTTTTGAACGACCTGTTGCCATCATTGGTTAACTGGGTCGGGATTCAAACGGCACAAGTAAAAAGCGACTACACTTTATCTGAAGCGGTTCAACTAGTTGGGGAACTTGAGCAGCTTTGGCATGGTCTACTTCCATTAGATGATCCAGAGTTTGTTAATCCTATCGACTTTTCGGCGACTATTGCGGCTTTTATGGCTTAGTTTGTAGGTGAATTTTCACCGCTGAGTTTTAGATAAATTAAGCTTATTTCGGCTTCGGCTGTTTACGATTTAATGTGTTGTGATGGCATTGACCTTAGTTACAGGGCACATCGCGACATGAAGCCTTTTTATAAAGCGCTCTAACAGAGAAACAAATACAAAATATCATGACTGAAAAATTACCTTTAGCGTTGTTTTTAATGGGCCCAACGGCATCAGGAAAAACAGATTTAGCTATCCGCTTACGTCAGAAATACCCAGTAGAGATCATCAGTGTTGATTCTGCATTGATCTATAAAGACATGGATATTGGCACCGCTAAACCCGATGCGGAAGAGCTCGCGCTCGCGCCTCATCGCTTGATTGATATTCTGGATCCAAGCGAAGCGTATTCTGCGGCAGATTTTCGTCGTGATGCGATCAGCGAAATGAATAAGATTGTAGCGGAAGGAAAAATCCCGTTACTGGTTGGCGGCACGATGCTGTATTACAAGGCGTTGTTGGAAGGTTTATCGCCACTACCCGCAGCGGATCAAGAGATACGCAAGCAGATTGAAGCGGAATCTATCGAGCAAGGTTGGCAAGCTTTGCATGATCAATTAAGAGAGATAGATCCCGTATCCGCTGAAAGAATACACCCAAATGATCCACAAAGGCTTTCAAGGGCATTGGAAGTTTACCGAATTTCGGGTAAAACATTAACTGAGCTAACTCAAACGAAAGGCGATAGCCTGCCATTTCGTGTGAAACAATTTGCTATAGCTCCCAAGGAAAGGACTGAACTCCATCGTCGTATTGAGCTGCGTTTCGAGAAAATGATAGAAGCGGGGTTTGAGGATGAAATGAAGGCGTTGTATGCCAGAAAAGATCTTCACCCAGAGCTACCTTCGATCCGATGCGTTGGTTATAGACAGATGTGGGATTATTTAGACGGGAATTGTGATTTAGACGAAGCGGTTTTCCGTGGTGTCTGTGCAACTCGTCAGTTGGCCAAGCGACAAATCACCTGGTTGCGCAGTTGGGATGATTTAACTTGGTTAGATAGCGAAAACATTGATCAAGCGTTAGAAACTCTTTCAGATGCAATAGCATCTGATTAGTATTGCTGTGTATAATGTGATCGCTTTTGCGTGAATATACTCTGGAAAGGATCAGTTATTGAGGCTTTTAAAAAATCACAGCCTTTCAATAACAACGGAGTTTTTTTATTCGTTTAGCTCAGATGCAAAGGCCGCACCTTTTTGTGCACCACTAGCTAAATAATTACAACAAAATATAAATAAGGAAAATAAAATGGCTAAGGGGCAATCGCTACAAGACCCATTCCTAAATGCACTCCGTCGTGAGCGCATTCCAGTCTCTATCTATCTTGTTAACGGCATTAAGCTGCAAGGTCAGATCGAGTCTTTCGATCAATTCGTGATCTTATTGAAGAACACAGTAAACCAAATGGTTTACAAGCATGCGATCTCTACTGTGGTTCCTGCTCGTGCAGTTAGTCACCACAGCGGCGAGCAACGTGCTCCATCTGATCGTCCAGAGAAGACTGAAGATTAATCGTTCAATTGATACAGCTTGCGCTGTAATAAGGAGTTGGTTGCTTGTTTGACCGTTATGAATCTGGCGAGCGAGCCGTACTTGTTCATATCAACTTCACGCAAGAGGGAGAATGGGAAGATCTAAGCGAGTGTGAAATGCTGGTCTCTTCTGCGGGGGTAGAAACGCTACAAGTTATTACTGGTAGCCGACAATCCCCACTCCCTAAATACTACGTTGGAGAAGGTAAAGCCCTAGAAATCGCTCAAGCCGTTCAGCTGACCGGAGCTGAAATTGTGATTTTTAACCACTCTCTCTCTCCTGCCCAAGAGCGAAACCTTGAACAGTTGTGCAAATGTCGTGTGATTGATCGCACGGGTTTGATCTTAGATATCTTTGCACAGCGTGCACGAACTCACGAAGGTAAACTGCAAGTTGAGCTCGCTCAGCTGCGTCATATTTCTACCCGACTGATTCGAGGTTGGACTCACCTTGAAAGGCAGAAAGGTGGTATTGGTCTTCGTGGTCCAGGTGAAACTCAACTGGAAACCGATCGACGTTTGCTGCGTGACCGTATAAAGGCAATATTGCGTCGTTTAGCGAAAGTCGCTAAGCAGCGTGAACAAGGACGACGTGCTCGTAATCGAGCTGAAATCCCAACAATTTCTTTGGTTGGTTATACCAACGCAGGGAAATCAACACTTTTCAATCGCATCACAAGTGCAGGTGTTTATGCTGCAGACCAGCTGTTTGCAACCCTAGACCCAACACTACGTAAGATTGATTTGGCAGATGTCGGGCCTGCAATTCTCGCAGATACCGTAGGTTTTATCCGCCATCTACCACATGATTTGGTCGCTGCATTTAAGGCAACGTTACAAGAGACGCAGGAAGCTGACATTTTGTTACATGTTGTTGATGCCAGTGATGACCGCTTTCGTGAGAATATTCAGGCTGTTCATGATGTATTAGAAGAGATCGATGCTCATGAAGTGCCAACCCTTGTAGTCATGAATAAGATTGACTGCATGGAAGACCAAAAACCTCGAATTGAAAGAGACGAAGAGGGCGCACCACGCGCTGTTTGGGTTTCTGCAATGGAAGGAGAAGGTATTGAACTGCTGTTTGAAGCTTTAACTGAGCGTTTAGCGAGTCAGATGGTTCAATTCCGGTTGTGTATTCCACATCAACATCAGGGCCGTATTCGTAGCTTATTCTTTGAGATGAAATGTATTCAACAGGAAGAGTATGATGAAAATGGTAACTTGTTGATAGATATTAGAATGCAACAAATAGATTGGTCTAAACTCGAAAAAAGAGAAGGGGCGCTCTTAGGTGACTTTATCGTTACCAAAGAGACTGCTACAGTATAACGTCATATCAATGATGGAGTTTTCTAATGGCGTGGAATGAGCCTGGAAATAACAACAACGGCGATAATAACGGCCGCGATAACGACCCTTGGGGTAAGAATAATAATCGCGGCGGCCGAGATCAAGGACCGCCAGATCTAGACGAAGTGTTTAGTAAACTAAGTCAAAAGTTAGGTGGCAAGTTTGGTAAAAAGGGTGGTAGCGGTAACGGACCATCTATTGGTGGTGGCGGTGCAATTGGCTTTGGTGTCATTGCCGTTATTGCGATTGCTATCTGGTTCTTCGCTGGTTTCTACACCGTTGGCGAAGCAGAAAGAGCAGTAGTACTTCGATTGGGTCAGTTTGACCGTATCGAAGAGCCTGGTCTTAACTGGCACCCACGCTTCATCGATGAAATCAAAGATGAGCAACTAGTAAACGTTCAAGCGATTCGTTCTCTACGTGCTGCTGGCACGATGCTAACGAAAGATGAAAACGTTGTGACCGTTGAAATGGGTGTTCAATACCGTGTTTCTGACCCATACAAGTACTTGTATCGTGTAACGAATGCAGACGACAGTTTACGCCAAGCAACCGATTCTGCGCTTCGTGCGGTAATTGGTGACTCACTAATGGATAGTATCCTGACAAGTGGTCGTCAACAGATTCGTCAAAGCACTCAAGAAACGTTGAACCGTATTATTGATAGCTACGACATGGGTATTCTGATTGTTGATGTGAACTTCCAGTCAGCACGTCCACCTGAGCAAGTGAAAGATGCATTTGATGATGCTATCGCGGCTCGTGAGGATGAAGAGCGTTTCGAGCGTGAAGCTGAAGCTTACCGAAATGACATTCTTCCAAAAGCAACAGGTCGTGCTGAGCGTTTGAAGAAAGAAGCGGTGGGTTACTCAGAGCGCACAGTTAATGGTGCTCTAGGTCAAGTGGCTCAGTTCGAGAAACTGCTACCTGAATACCAAGCAGCTCCTGAAGTAACACGTAACCGTATGTACCTTGATACAATGGAAAAAGTGTACTCAAGCACATCGAAAGTCCTGATTGATTCTGAATCAAGTGGTAACTTGCTATACCTACCAATTGATAAGCTAGGCGCACAAAGTGGTTCTCAGTCGGGCACTCGCCCTGCAAAAGCATCATCAACTTACGATCAAATTGAGTTAGAAACTCAAGCGGATCCAAAGTCTAGCACTCAAACTCGTTCAGACAGTTCACGTCAAGGGAGATACTAATAATGCGTAAATTAATGATCCCTGTATTAGTTGTGACGATTGCCCTTTTATTGATGTCACTATTTGTGATTCAAGAAGGCGAACGTGGCATGGTAATTCGTTTTGGTCGAGTTCTCGATGACAACGGCGTATCACGAATCTATGAACCAGGCCTGCACTTTAAACTGCCTATGTTTGATCGCGTAAAAGTGCTTGATGCTCGTATTCAAACGATGGATGGTCGTTCTGACCGTTTCGTAACGTCAGAGAAAAAAGACGTTCTAATTGATACCTACGCAAAATGGCGTATTGCTGATTTTGGACGTTTTTATCTGAGTACAGGCGGCGGCAATATCATGACGGCAGAAGCACTTCTTGAGCGTAAAGTGACAGATGTTCTTCGTTCTGAAATTGGTTCTCGTGAAATTAAGCAGATCGTATCAGGCCCTCGTAATAAGGACATCCTGCCAGACTCTGCTGATAGCGAAGTCGTCACAACGGTAGCGGCTGCAGAAGCACTAGAAGTTGATGGCGAACGCGATAAGATCATGGAAAACGTTTTGTCTGGAACGGCAGAAAGTGCGATGGCTGATTTAGGTGTTGAAGTTGTTGATTTCCGAATGAAGAAGATTAACCTTCCTGACGAAATCAGTGAATCTATCTACCGCCGTATGCGTGCAGAGCGTGAGTCGGTTGCTCGTAGACACCGTTCACAGGGTCGTGAGAAAGCGGAAGTTATCCGTGCTCAAGCTGAGCTAGAAGTGGCAACAGTTCTTGCTGAAGCTGACCGTACAGCTCGAATCACTCGTGGTGATGCTGATGCAGAAGCTGCGAAGATTTACTCTGATGCGTTCAGCAAAGATCCTGAGTTTTATGGCTTTATGCGTTCACTGCAAGCTTATGAGACATCATTTAGCGATAAGAGCGACATTCTAGTACTGGATCCGAAGACTGACTTCTTCCAATACATGAATCAAGCAAGCGGCGCTCCAGCAAAATAAGCTGATGCGTTAGCGAATGCTTAGCTCAATAAGCAAAATACGTTAAAACTCAAAAGGCTCCTATTATGGGAGCCTTTTTGTTTTCTATGACCTATTTCAGGACGAGACATGTTTGCGGATTCGCTATTGGGGCGCGAGGGAAGGCGCTTAACAGAGTGGTACTTATAAACAGATTAGTACTTATAGAAACTAACGGTAGGTCATGAAAGCGATAACGGCGCCAGCGACCACAAGACAACCGCCAATGCGTCGCAGTTGCGTGTCGGGTTGTTCGCTCAGTTGCGCGACCATGTTTCTCCAGCCATTGGGTGCAATCAAAGGGCCGAGCCCTTCAACAATAAGTACGAGCCCAATAGCGAGCCAAATTGATTGAGACATGCTTCTGCCTTTTGTCTGTAAAAACGCAATGATATCAGCATCTTTACACATTCGCCTTCAGTTACGGGTGGTTTATTTCTGTACAGCATTAACGTTTATGAACAAAAAGTGACTGCAAGAAGTGTGATTCAGTGCTAGAATCCATTTTTAATTAGCAACAGAAATTGGAAAGATGGGAAATAACGTAGTCGTTCTAGGCACCCAATGGGGTGATGAAGGTAAAGGTAAAATCGTTGACCTTTTAACTGAAGATGCAAAATACGTGGTTCGCTACCAAGGCGGTCACAATGCAGGTCACACACTTGTAATTGACGGTGAAAAAACCGTTCTTCACTTAATTCCATCAGGTATCCTACGCAATAACGTTAAATGTGTTATTGGTAACGGTGTAGTATTATCGCCTGACGCACTTCTAAAAGAAATGAAGCCTCTTGAAGATCGCGGTATTCCAGTACGTGAGCGTCTTTTCATCTCTGAAGCTTGTCCTCTAATTCTTCCGTACCACATTGCTATCGACAACGCGCGTGAAATCGCTCGTGGCGCTAAAGCTATCGGTACAACGGGTCGTGGTATCGGTCCTGCTTACGAAGATAAAGTTGCTCGTCGCGGTCTACGCGTTGGCGACCTTTTCGATAAAGAAGCATTCGCTGAGAAGCTAAAAGAAGTTATGGAATTCCACAACTTCCAACTAGAGCACTTCTACAAAGCTGAAACAGTAAGCTACGAAGAAGTTCTTGAGCAAGCGATGAGCTACGCAGACATGTTAACTGCGATGGTTATCGACGTAACTGACGAACTAGACGCAGCACGTAAGCGCGGCGACAAGATCATGTTCGAAGGTGCTCAAGGTACGCTACTAGATATCGACCACGGTACTTACCCATACGTAACGTCTTCTAACACGACTGCTGGTGGTGTTGCTGCAGGTTCTGGTTTCGGTCCTCGTCATATCGGTTACATCCTTGGTATCACTAAGGCTTACTGTACTCGTGTTGGTTCAGGTCCATTCCCAACTGAGCTATACGATGGCCTTGAGAAGCAAGACCCAGTTGGTAAACACCTAGGCGATGTTGGTCACGAGTTTGGCGCAACAACGGGTCGTCTACGTCGTACTGGTTGGTTCGATGCTGTTGCTATGCGTCGTGCAATCCAAATCAACTCTCTATCTGGTATGTGTCTAACTAAACTAGACGTTCTAGATGGCCTAGAAGAGCTAAAAATCTGTACTGGTTACAAGATGAAAGATGGTTCTATCCTAGAAGTTTCTCCAATGGCTGCTGAGTCATTTGAAGAAGCAACGCCAATCTACGAAACAATGCCTGGTTGGTCTGAAAACACATTTGGTGCTAAATCTATCGACGCGCTTCCACAAGCTGCTCTAGATTACATCAAGCGTATCGAAGACCTAACTGGTGTTCCAATTGATATCGTATCAACTGGCCCAGATCGTAACGAAACTATCATCAAGGTTCACCCATACGGCGCATAATGCCCGTTGAGTGATTACCACAGCACAAATCGTACTGTGGTAATTAAAGTACTTTGCTAGTTAAAGTGCTCTGATAATGAAATAGTTTTCTAAAAGCCGACTTTATTAAGTCGGCTTTTTAATACCTGCAATGTGGCTAAGCACTCTTTGATGGTGATATTTTAAGCGTCATCAGGCAAAATATTGCCCATTAGCGGCAAGTTTTGTCTAAAGCCGTCAGGGTTATTGCCGATACAGATATCATGGAAAGTGAAGTTCACCCTATTTTGGGGCTTGTAGAGATTGTCTGCATCCACCAAGAGATAACTTTAGCGACAGATAATAGAGTGCAGGTATGAAGCTACGAATTGTGGCAGCTTCATTGATAATGGCGCTGAGCTCACCCTTGAGTCATGCAAATTTGGCTGAAGTGGGAGAGCCTGTTCCAATATACACAGAAGCTGAACTGATTAAGTTAATCGAAAATAATCAACATCTTGAGCGTGTGAAAGCGGATAAGTGCCAACTAGTGGAAGACATCGTTGCGCGTGCAACGCGTATTAGTTTGCCTTCTTATGAGTTTTTATACGGCGATATGTTGGCGTGGGGCGTGTGTGTTCCACAAGATGTAGAGCTTGGCCTTTACTATATGGAAAACGCGGCACATCAAGGTTTGCCAGCTGCGCTAGAACAGCTAGGGCGTTATTACTCTCGTGGTACTTTGGTACAACAAGACAAAGAGCGCGCGATTCCGTATTTACGTGAAGCCGCCTCTATGGGGAACCTAAGTGCGAGTATCCACTTAGCGGAACTCTTGCTGCGTGATTACGGTAGCCCGTTAGATTATGAAGATGCTTACCGTTGGTTGTATAACTCGGTAACGGCTGATCAAAGACAACACAAACGCATCACTGTGCTTCGTAGCGGTTTAGAACAGAGAATGCCAGACAATATTATTGCACGAGCAAAACGTCGAGACGTGTTCTGGTAAGAGCGATTATTGAATGAGCGTTGATGATTAATGACTGCACTCGTTAATGATTGACCTACATTAAAAAGGCCTCATAGGTATATACCGATGAGGCCTTTTTTGATTTAACCGTTGTCTCGATTTACCCGCTTTTTAGAGTTAACAGAAAGCGTAGCGAATGAGTTGGAGTCGTTATTGAACTACTTCACCAGACTCAATCACCGTTTCACGAACAATTTTGGTGAAGTCGAGTGCTTCTTGGCGGATTTTATCTTCGTCTACCGTTAACATGTCGCGGTCTTGCATGATTATCTTGCCATCGACAATGGTGTGGCGAACGTTGCCAGAGTTAGCTGAGTACACTAATGCAGAGTATGGGTTGTAGACAGGTACCATGTTCGGAGCCTTAGTATCGATTACTATGATGTCGGCTAGCTTACCCTCCTCAAGAGAACCGATCTTATCTTCCATGTGTAGCGCTTTTGCTGCGCCCATTGTCGCCATGTCGATCACTTTGATCGGCGGCATTGCAGCACGATCTTTATTAACCAGTTTGTGAACTTTAGCCACTTGGTTGAACTCATCAATGGTGCTCAGTGTGTTACCTGACATTGGACCATCAGTACCTAGACCAATACGCACGTCTTCGTCATACATCTTAAGTGCTGGTGATACGCCTTTTGCTGATTTGATGTTAGCACTCATGTTATGAGCGACACCCATATCTGACTTTTTCACCAGTTCGATATCATGGTCATCAACCAAGATCATGTGTGCACCCACCAAGTTTTTGTTGAGTGCGCCAATGCTGTCCATGTATTGAACTGGGGATAGGCCTTCTGAGCGCTCGGCGATTTTCTCTTCTTCGCGGTGCGATTCAGCAAGATGAATCATCACAGGTACATCTAACTCTAGAGAGAGCTTGGAAATTTTCTGCAGGATCTCAGTCGTATTTGTGTAAGGCGCATGTGGGGCAAACGCTGGGGTGATACGCGGGTGATCTTTGTATTCTTCAATGAAGTTCAATGCGTACTTAATGCCCTCTTCGGCGTTGGCTGCGTCAGCGACTGGGAACTTAATCACGGTTTCACCAAGAATGGCACGCATACCGATCTTATCGACGGTTTTCGCTACTTCATCTTCAAAGTAGTACATGTCGGCGTAAGTGGTTACACCGCCTTTTACCATTTCGACGTTACCTAGGTTAGCACCAATACGTACCATGTCGCGTGACACCAACTTCTTCTCTAATGGGAAGATGTAGCGGTGCAGGCGATCAGGCACATCATCGGCTAGTGAGCGGAAAACCGTCATTGATACGTGAGTATGAGTATTGATGAGACCTGGCATAACGATGTCACCATCCACATCGAGTACCTGCTTAGCTTGGTATTGCTTCTCTAATGAAGCATCGCCTACCGCAATGATCTTATTGTCTTTCACGACAACAGTGCCGCTTTCATAAACCGTTTTGTCTTGATTCATGGTGAGAACCATCGCATCGGTAATCATTAGATCGGCTTTTTCCATCGCTGAACTTGCAAATGGAAATAGAGCGAGGCTTGCCATTGCTGAAGCCAGTAGGGTGCGTTTTAATTTCATATCAATACTCAGAACAGGAGTTGGTAAAGTGTGTGGATAATAGTGTATTTCATTCATGGCGCAAACGTTTGTTTTATCGTTTGCTTCAAATTCTGATGATAAACGTGGCTATGAAATAATGTTTCACAGCATGAAAATGGACATCAATCTGAGGTTATTTTAGGCTTTTCCAAAGCATATCTGTAGGTTACCTCTAGCATCAGATATACTAGGGGTATATACATTCCTTGCTTAAGCAGGCCCGCCTATGTCAAAAAACACACCAATGCCAGAAAACACGACAGCGACAACCACTGTTGACCCTTTTGCCGACCGAGAGTCGAAAAATTACGAAAACCCAGTACCAAGCCGAGAGTTCATTATTTCGTTCCTAACAGAAGCGAATATTCCAATGAACCGTAATGACCTATTCGAAGCTTTGGGTCTTGCTGGAGAGGAGCAATATGAAGGGCTGCGTCGTCGTTTACGTGCAATGGAGCGTGATGGACAGCTAATCTTTACTCGTCGTCAGTGCTATGCATTGCCCGAGAAGATGGAACTGATTAAAGGCTATGTGATCGGTCATAAAGACGGTCATGGTTGGGTTCGCCCAGATGGCAGTGTAGGTAAAGATAACGATATCTTGTTGCCGCATCATCAGATGAAAACCATCATGCACGGGGATTACGTGTTGGCTCAGCCGACTGATAACAGTAAGCGTGGTCGTCGTGAAGGTCGTTTAGTGCGTGTTCTTGAAGAGCGCAAAACGCCACTGGTTGGTCGCTTCTTCCTAGAATACGGCCATTCTTATGTGGTTGCTGATGATTCACGTATTAGTCATGATATTCAGATCCCTACTGAGCATAAAGGCGGTGCTCGAATGGGTAATGTGGTTGTGATTGAAATTACGGATCGCGGTGGTCGTTCTCGTAACATGATGGGTAAAGTCACTGAAGTTCTTGGTGAGAACATGGCGCCGGGTATGGAAACGCAAATTGCGATCCGTACTCACCAGATCCCACAAGAGTGGCCTGAAGCGGTAGATAAGCAAATCGAAAACCTTGGTGAGCATGTTCCTGAGGAAGCAAAAGAAGGACGTGTTGACCTGCGTAAACTGCCATTAGTTACCATTGATGGTGAAGATGCACGTGACTTCGATGATGCCGTTTACTGTGAAGCGAAGAAAGGCGGAGGTTGGCGCCTATGGGTAGCGATTGCTGACGTAAGTTACTACGTTCGCCCTGATACTGCGCTAGACAAAGAAGCGATTAACCGTGGTAACTCGGTATACTTCCCGTCACAAGTGGTGCCAATGCTGCCAGAAGTCCTTTCTAACGGCTTATGTTCACTGAACCCTCAAGTCGACCGTTTATGTATGGTGTGTGAGATGACTATCTCAGACAAAGGTAAACTGTCGGGCTACAAGCACTACGAAGCAGTAATGAATTCTCATGCTCGTCTTACTTACAACAAAGTAGGCGCAATCTTAGATGGCAATGAAGAACTTCGCGAGCGTTACGAGCCAGAAGTACCGCATCTTGAAGAACTGCATAAGATGTACAAAGTACTTAAGAAAACGCGTGATGAGCGTGGTGCGATTGAGTTTGAAACGGTCGAAACGAAATTCATCTTCAATGCGGATCGTAAGATCGACCGTATTGAACCAGTAATCCGTAACGATGCACACAAGATCATCGAAGAATGTATGATTCTTGCGAACATCGCATCGGCATCTTACGTAGAAAAAGCGAAAGAGCCTGCTCTGTACCGTGTTCATGAAACTCCGGGCGAAGAGCGCTTAATGGGCTTCAAGAGCTTCTTAAGTGAATTAGGTTTAACACTGGAAGGTGGCCTGTCGCCATCTCCAGTAGACTACGCACAACTGATGCAACAGATTAACGAGCGTGAAGATCGTGAGTTAATCCAAACTATGCTGCTGCGTTCAATGAAGCAAGCGGTATACAACGCGGATAACGCGGGTCACTTTGGTTTAGCACTTAAACGCTACGCTCACTTTACCTCGCCGATTCGTCGTTACCCTGACTTGTTATTGCACCGTGCGATTAAGTACCTTATTGCGAAAGAAGGTGGGCGTAACAGCGAACGTTGGACGCCTACCGGTGGTTACCACTACACGTTCGATGATATGGACTTCTACGGCGAGCAGTGTTCAATGACTGAGCGTCGTGCTGATGACGCAACGCGTGAAGTAAACGACTGGCTGAAGTGTGAATACATGCAAGACCATGTCGGTGAAGTGATGGATGGCGTGATTGCCAACGTGACTGGCTTCGGTTTCTTTGTGCGTCTAACTGAACTGCACATCGATGGTTTAGTACATATCTCAGCGCTAGCGAATGATTACTACCAATTCGATGCTGTTGGTCAGCGTTTAGTCGGTGAAAGCTCAGGTAATATCTATCGCTTGGGTGATTCGGTTAAAGTGAAGGTTTCGGCGGTTAACTTAGAAACTCGTCAAATCGACTTTGATTTAGAAGACACCGATCGTCAGCCGCGTGGTAAAGGTAAAACCGCCAAGAAGCGTGCTGCTGAAGCGATGAAAAAGGCGAAAAGCAAAAAGCGTTCAGCGGTGAAGAGCAATAAGCCGGGCGTACCTGCAACGCCTTTAGTTGAGCCAACTAAACGACCAGATGGAAGTAGCGAAAGCTCAGCTAAGAAGAAAAAGCCCGCGAATAAAACCGGTGCTGCTAAAGCTCGTGCTAAGAAAAAGCGCGCAGCAAGCCGTAAGCCAAAGGCTGATAAGTCTTAAGTTATCGTTTTACAATGACAGCAAGGCTTAACGTCTAACGGATTTAAATGCGAGAGTATCAGGCGGAAGATGCATGCTCTCGAAATAAACAATACAGAGATGGATGCATCGGGTTTGATGTCGTTCATCTCTGAGCAATAAGAGTAATTTGAGACAATGAGTAACGAATTTATTTACGGTATTCACGCGGTGAAAGCCGTACTAGAAAAAGATCCTGCGCGCTTTATCGAAGCTTATGTATTGAAGGGCCGCCAAGACGAGCGTCTTCTTCCATTACTGAACCAACTGCAGCAGTTTGGTGTGTCGATTCAACAGATGGGTCGTAAGCCGCTTGATGAAAAATCACAAGGCGCGAATCACCAAGGCATTATCGCTAAGGTGAAACCTGCTAAGCAGCTTAATGAAACTCACCTAGACGACATCCTAGCGCAGCACGAACAACCGTTACTGTTGGTTCTAGATGGTGTAACAGATCCGCACAACCTAGGCGCTTGTCTGCGTAACGCAGATGCGGCGGGTGTTGCTGCGGTTATCGTACCGAAAGACCGTTCTTCGCCGTTAACAGCAACGGTTAGCAAGGTAGCGTGTGGTGCGGCTGAAACGGTTCCTCTTGTACGTGTAACTAACCTTGCTCGTACTATGCGTGCATTGCAAGAACAAGGCGTATGGTTCGTAGGTACAGCCGGCGAAGCAACGCATGATATCTACCAAGCGAAACTAACAGGCCCACTTGCAGTTGTGATGGGAGCCGAAGGTGACGGTATGCGTCGTTTAACTCGTGAAACTTGCGATGATCTGATTAAGATTCCAATGGCAGGTAGCGTATCGAGCTTAAATGTTTCTGTGGCGTCGGGTATTTGCCTGTTCGAAGCGGTAAGACAGCGTTTAGCTCAGTAATGCGTTAACGCTGCTTTAAGTCTATGAATTTATTAGCGCTCACCACTTGCTGGTGGGCGTTTCTTTTTAGGCTGTTATAGCAAAATCCATCGGTTTGTCGGATGGCTAGATGGCGACAGAAAAACTGTTTTATTATTCGCCAAATAGCGCTTGCCAATACCGGGTTCTTTCTATAACATTTGCCGTCCTTAAAACTCGGTCATTTATCTTTAGTTCCTTGCTTCCTCTGGACGACCGGGCCACTCGTGGAAGCTAATAATCCGTAAGGAGCAACCAAATGCGTCATTACGAAATCGTATTCATGGTTCACCCTGATCAAAGCGAGCAAGTTGCTGGCATGATCGAGCGTTACACTGGTTCTATCACTGAAGCTGGCGGTACTATCCACCGTCTAGAAGACTGGGGTCGTCGTCAAATGGCTTACCCAATCAACAAGCTTCACAAAGCTCACTACGTTCTTATGAACGTTGAAGCTGGTCAAGAAGTGATTGACGAGCTAGAAACTGCTTTCCGTTTCAACGATGCAGTTCTACGTAACATGATCATGCGCACTAAAGGCGCTGTGACTGAGCAATCTATTATGCTTAAGCAAAAAGAAGAGCGTGCAGAGCGTGCTCCTCGTCGCGAAGAGCGTACAGAAGCTAAACCAGAAGCAGCTGCTGAGTAATTCTTTTTTGGCTTAATGCCTTAAAAAATTCTCAACTTGTTTAAGGTCATTGATAGTTATTTCGATAATTGTGAAAGACCGCTTTACTAAATTTAAGATCAGGAGATAGCCCATGGCTCGTTTCTTCCGTCGTCGTAAATTCTGCCGTTTCACTGCAGAAGGCGTACAAGAGATTGACTACAAAGACGTAGCAACTCTTAAAAACTACATCACTGAAGCTGGTAAAATCGTACCTAGCCGTATCACTGGTACAAGCGCTAAGTACCAGCGTCAACTAGCTCGCGCTATCAAGCGTTCTCGTTACCTAGCTCTACTACCGTACACTGACAAGCATCAGTAATCGGTAATAGTTAATAATAGTTTAAGAGGACTAAGATAATGCAAGTTATTCTACTTGATAAGATCGGTAACCTAGGTGGCCTTGGCGACCAAGTAAACGTTAAATCTGGTTACGCTCGTAACTTCCTTATCCCACAGGGTAAAGCAGTTATGGCAACTAAAGACAACGTTGCTATGTTCGAAACTCGTCGTGCTGAACTAGAAGCTAAAGTTGCTGAGCAACTAGCTGCTGCTGAAGCTCGTGCAGAGAGCGTTAACACTCTAGAAGGCGTTACAATCGCTTCTAAAGCTGGTGACGAAGGTAAACTATTCGGTTCTATCGGTACTCGTGACATCGCTGACGCTATTACAGCGGCAGGTGTTGCAGTAGCTAAGAGCGAAGTACGCCTACCTGAAGGCGCTCTACGTAACATCGGCGAATTCGAAGTAAGCATCCAACTTCACTCTGAAGTTTTTGCTACTGCGAAAATCGCTATCGTTGCAGCTGAGTAATTTCAGTACCAAGACGAATTCTTTCTTTTGAAAGTTTTAAACACCAGCTTCGGCTGGTGTTTTTTTATGTCTGGAATATAGGAAAAGGTAAGAGAGGGTTACATTAGGTTAAAAGCCTACTATGATCCAAAAGCTCTGATGGCTGAACAACCAGCCATGGAATTAGAATTGAAAGAGTAGGTTAATCGACAGCACAGAGTCTTCTTTGCTTAATCCTTCAGGAACTTTGTCGTGGTATTGACGAGAGTGAGCGATCTTCAGCGCGATATTGTCAGTGATATCATTGATGGCTTCTAATTCGGTATCAAACTTAAGGTTGCTGTGACCAGACACTAACGTCACGTCCGCTTTAAACTGCAAGTTCTTCAACACCTGCCATGATGTATTCACATTGCCACGGAAAATCGCTTCTTCAACAATTTCAGGAAAGATGATGTCATCGTCGTCTAGTTCATCGAGATTCGGTTCTTGATAACGAAAACCCGGCCCGACTTCCACTTCCAAAACAAACTCTTCGGTATTCGAAAACTGATAACCCAGACCACTCGAAACGGTATAGTCCTTAAAGTAAGCACTGTATCGTGAATCAACACCTTTGAAGCTGCCGTAAAGGTAGGTTTTAGGACTTAACTTGTAGTCACTCTGAGCCGAGTAAGTCGATTGCCTTTTATCTTCCTCACCATCTTTATAGAGATTGTAGTATTTCCATTCGCCACTGGTTCTATGACGACCAGCGGTATACTCACCGTTCAGGCGTGCGTTAAGCGATCGTGAATCCGAATTACCAGTATGCGACTGATATCCAAATTCGACCTCAGTCTTTAGTGGGTTAGGCAGCTCTGTATCAGCCGTATCACTTGGTGCGATATCCAACTCTTTTTCTTCAGGTGTCGGTGCAACGACGATCGGCTCAGCTGTAGTTTCTGGTACTACTATAGAGTCGAGAATAGAATCAACAGAGGTATTAGCATCAACAGAGGTATTAGCATCAACAGAGGTATTAGCATCAACAGAGGCTTTAGTATCATCAGCTAAGGCCAACGGAGTGCTCAGGAGACCGATGCTTAGAAGACTAGAGCTCAGAAGACCAGTGCTCAGAGCCAATAATTTGGACACGCATACCCCAGTTATACAGTGAATGAATGGAAGGATCGTAATGCTACCCTTGGTTAATTCCGTCAGCAATAAGTAAATTCTTTCTGAAGAATAAAACAAACTCATAGGATCGGATTACAAATGGATGTTCTTGGGTATAATGAACGATCATTATTAGTTATTGAGTGTAGTCATAGTGGATACCAAAAGTCAGAAATCAGCCAACGATCAGGTGGACGCCATCAAGGTCCCGCCACATTCATTAGAAGCTGAGCAATCTGTTATTGGCGGTTTGTTATTGGATAACGAACGCTGGGATACAGTTGCCGAAAAGGTTGTGGCCAAAGACTTTTATAGTCGTCCTCACCGTCTGATCTTTGAAGCGGTAAAAGATATCCTTGAAGAAAGTTCTCCTTTGGATCTTATTACACTCTCTGAACATCTAGAGCTGCGTGAGCAACTTGAAGAAGTGGGTGGCTTTGCTTACCTGGCTGACCTAGCTAAAAATACCCCAAGTGCGGCGAACATTAACGCTTACGCGGATATCGTGGCACAACGTGCGTTGGTACGTAGTCTGATTGGTGTTGCGAATGAGATTGCTGATTCTGGTTACGATCCTCAAGGTCGTACATCGGAAGAACTTGTTGATCTGGCTGAAAGTAAAGTCTTCGCGATTGCTGAAGGCCGTGCAAGTGAAAATGAAGGTCCACAAAACGTTGATAGCATTCTAGAGAAGACACTAGAGCGTATCGAGATCCTGTACAAAACGCCGCAAGATGGTGTGACAGGTGTCGATACTGGCTTCAACGACCTCAATAAGAAGACTGCAGGTCTACAAGGTTCTGACTTAATTATTGTCGCGGCTCGTCCATCGATGGGTAAAACCACCTTTGCGATGAACTTGTGTGAAAACGCAGCGATGAAACAAGATAAGCCTGTTCTGATCTTCTCTCTTGAGATGCCAGCCGAACAGCTGATGATGCGTATGCTTGCGTCACTTTCTCGTGTAGACCAAACCAAGATTCGTACCGGTCAATTGGATGATGAAGATTGGGCGCGCATTTCATCGAGTATGGGTATTCTTATGGATAAGAAGAATATGTATATCGATGATAGCTCGGGTCTGACACCAACAGAAGTACGCTCTCGTGCTCGACGTATTGCTCGCGAGCATGATGGTATCTCTATGATCATGATAGATTACCTTCAATTAATGCGTGTACCTTCGTTATCTGATAACCGTACTCTTGAAATCGCCGAGATCTCTCGCTCATTGAAAGCGCTCGCAAAAGAGCTCAACGTTCCGGTTGTTGCACTTTCTCAGCTTAACCGTTCCCTAGAGCAACGTGCTGATAAGCGTCCAGTAAACTCGGATTTGCGTGAGTCAGGTTCGATTGAGCAAGATGCCGATTTGATCATGTTCATCTATCGTGATGAGGTTTATAACCCAGACAGTTCATTGAAAGGCATCGCTGAGATTATCCTGGGTAAGCAGCGTAACGGCCCGATCGGTTCGGTTCGTCTGACATTCCAAGGGCAACACTCCCGATTTGATAACTATGCAGGCCCTGCATTTGATGATGAGTAATCGCTAATGACTTACATGAAAGCGGCGACGGCGAGCATTGACTTAAACGCGCTCGAACATAACCTGAACCAGATAAAGTCGAAAGCGCCTCAGTGCAAGGTAATGTCCGTTGTGAAAGCGAATGGCTACGGACACGGCTTACTGCATATCGCTAAGCATTCAAAAAGTTCTGATGCTTTTGGTGTGGCGCGTATTGAAGAAGCATTACAACTTCGTGCTGGTGGCATAGTTAAACCTATTTTGTTGCTGGAAGGCTTTTACTCTTCGGGTGACTTACCCATTCTAGTAACCAATAACATTCAAACCGTGGTGCATTGTGAAGAGCAATTAAGCGCGCTAGAGAATGCCGATTTGGAAACACCCGTTGTGGTATGGCTAAAAGTCGACAGTGGTATGCACCGCCTAGGCGTTCGCCCTGAGCAATACCAGAACTTTGTTGAGCGTTTGCATCAATGCCCAAATGTGGCAAAGCCATTGCGCTACATGAGCCATTTTGGATGTGCTGACGAGTTAGATAGAACCACAACAGTTGAGCAGACTGAGCTTTTCTTATCTCTTACCGACGGTTGTGAAGGGGAGCGTTCACTTGCGGCCTCTGCAGGTCTATTAGCTTGGCCTGATAGTCATCTTGATTGGGTTCGCCCCGGAATCATCTCTTATGGTGTTTCTCCGTTTGTTGATAAATCAGCGCAAGAGCTGGGCTTTTTGCCGGTGATGACTCTGACTTCACACTTAATTGCGGTTCGTGATGTGAAGGCTGGTGAAAGTGTGGGTTATGGTGGTAACTGGACCAGTGAGCGTGATACCAAGGTTGGTGTTATCGCAATTGGTTACGGCGATGGTTATCCTCGCACTGCACCTAACGGCACCCCAGTATTCGTTAATGGACGAAAAGTACCAATCGCAGGGCGTGTCTCTATGGACATGCTAACGGTTGACCTTGGTCCTGATGCTACGGATAAAGTGAGTGACGAAGCGACGCTTTGGGGTAAAGACTTACCCTCAGAAGAAGTGGCAGAACATATCGGCACTATCGCTTACGAGCTCGTGACTAAACTGACGTCTCGCGTGGCAATGGAATACGTAAAATAGATATGTTCAAGCGAACTTCTCGATACTGGTTAATGTCTGCAATGGCAGTAACTGGTGTCAGCTTTTCTTCTTCTGTTCTAAGTGAAGAAAAAGATTCCGCTTTTGTTCCTTTCTATTTCAGTACTGAAACCATGGGCAATACCTTTGGGGTTGCTGGTGTCGCAAAGGGCGTTTGGCAACCTCAAGCGGCTCTGTTTGGTATGGCTTTGTATTCAGACAAAGACAGCTATGTCGGTTTTCTATCGGCCTTTAATTATGCCTTGTCTGAGAATATCTTGTTTAGTACTCAGATGTACCAAGCGCGCTTCAACGACAATCCTTATTATATTGGCTCTCAAGGCGATAACGATTCATCTATCGATGACAAAACTATAGTTGATGGCTTAGAGCAGAATTATCAGTTTGAATTTAAATATCTGCTGCCTTGGGGCAATGTTGCAGAGCATGGCTTACTCGGCGCGTTTCAACCAATCAAAGAGGTCAGTTTTGCTTCGCCAGTCGAATCGGGTGTCAGTTCGATTTTATTTACACCTTTTTATACTGCTCGTGAGCTAGAAGGTTTAAATAATACTGAAGAGGCGACCGGTTTTAGTTTGGCGTTCGATTGGGATAATCGTGATAGCACACGTAACCCAACCAAAGGATCTCATACCAATCTTGAGTTCACGACGGGCGCTGAAAGTTGGTCTAACGACGATTTGTGGCTGAAATGGACTTTTCAAAACAGTCAGTACTTCGCTTTAGGTCCTCTAGGAGACTTGTTCGACCAACAAGTTGTGGCACTCGATTTCTATACTGCTGATACACCAACCTGGGATAACTGTTCTGGGCAGGAGTGTGCTCGTCCACCGGAAACAGAACAAGCTCGATTGGGTGGTTTGTATCGTTTACGTGGCTATACCGGAGGTCGATATCATGGGCGATCTGCTGTTCACTATTCTGCAGAGTATCGAGTGCTCCCAGATTGGCAGCCACTCGGTGATATTCCGCTGATCAACTACTACGACCTGCCTTGGTGGCAATGGGTCGCATTCGCCGAAGTAGGGCGTGTGGCTGATGAGTACGATATCAAAGAATTGCACACCGATATGAAATGGAGCTTAGGCGGCGCGGTTCGTTTTCAAGTGGAAGGCATTGTTGTTCGTGCAGAATTAGCGCGAGGCGGTGATGAAGGGACCTTTAGGGTTATGATAAACCAGCCCTTCTAAAGCTTTCGGCCTACAGTAGGCCAAATACTATCTTGATAAGAGTGGTCGTGGAAACACACCACTCTTTTTGTATTAAAAAGGCACTGTTTTTATTAATAAAATCTTGCTTTCAAATGGTCTACTCACCTTGAATAGTCGCAATCACTGTGCGGCTGCCACCACAATCACGGTGTTCACCCAAGTATATTCCCTGCCATGTTCCCAAAGCTAAACGACCGTTGGTTATCGGAATTGTCACACTGGTGCCAAGTGTCGATGCTTTAATATGAGCAGGCATGTCATCATCACCTTCATAGGTGTGTCTGTAATAAGCGGCTCGCTCGGGTACGAACTTATTGAAGTGTGATTCCATGTCGCGGCGAACCGTCGGATCGGCGTTCTCGTTGAGTGTGAGGCTGGCAGAAGTATGTTGAAGAAAAAGATGTAATAAACCAACAGATAGAGAATTGATATCGTTTATCTGTTGTTCAATTTCATCAGTAATGAGATGAAATCCACGCTTTCGTGCATTTAGGTGTATAGTCTTCTGAATCCACATACGCCATCCTTTATAATGTGTTTGGAAAAAAAGTGGTTTAACGCTATCTTTTGAACTTGAATTTATCAGCTATCGCTCACATTTAATTATGTTAGAGCCTGAGTCAGCATCGATCTCTCTATCAGGAAATCGAATCCTGATTTATCTCAAGGTGGCGCTCTTCATATACGGCATAATACGTCGTGAAAAAAAATTACAAAGAATCTTTCAGTGGTGATGCGGTCTGGTCATCATAGAAAAATATAAACTTTCGCCTAATCGGGGGTTCTATTCATCACTTAGGTGACGTCTAGAATAAAACCTACAGTAATATCGGGATAGATACCATGTTGAAAAATATCAACCCAACGCAAACACAAGCGTGGAAAGCTCTAACTGCACATTTTGAGTCTGCTCAAGATATGGATATGAAAGAACTATTTGCTCAAGATGCAAAGCGTTTCGAGAGCTTTTCTACTCGTTTCGGTTCGGACATCTTAGTGGATTACTCTAAGAACCTTATCGACGCTGAAACGATGCAGCACCTATTTGCTCTTGCAAATGAGACTGAAGTTAAGTCTGCAATTGAAGCTATGTTTAGCGGTGATGCAATCAACAAGACTGAAGGTCGTTCAGTACTTCACACTGCTCTACGTAATCGTAGCGATAAGCCAGTAATGGTTGATGGCAAAGACGTAATGCCAGCAGTTAATGCAGTACTAGCAAAAATGGAACTGTTCACACACCGTATCGTTTCTGGTGAGTGGAAAGGTTACACCGGTAAAGAGATCACTGATGTTGTCAACATCGGTATCGGCGGTTCAGACCTTGGTCCATACATGGTGACTGAAGCACTAACGCCATACAAAACGCGTCTAAACATGCACTTTGTTTCGAACGTAGATGGTACTCACATTGTTGAGACACTTAAGCCTCTGAATCCAGAAACAACGCTATTCTTAGTGGCATCTAAAACATTTACCACTCAAGAAACAATGACGAACGCGCACTCTGCACGTGATTGGTTCTTGGCTGAAGCAGGTGACAACGCGCACGTTGCTAAACACTTCGCTGCACTATCAACTAACGCAACTGCGGTCGCTGAGTTTGGTATTGATACTGACAACATGTTCGAATTCTGGGACTGGGTTGGTGGTCGTTACTCACTATGGTCTGCGATTGGTCTGTCTATCTCTCTTTCTATCGGCTTCGATAACTTCGTTGAGCTATTAGATGGTGCTCATGAGATGGATAACCACTTTGCTTCAACTGAATTTGAAAGCAACATTCCTGTTATCCTTGCGCTTATCGGCGTTTGGTACAATAACTTCCACGGCGCTGAGTCAGAAGCGATTCTACCTTACGATCAATATATGCACCGTTTTGCGGCTTACTTCCAACAAGGCAACATGGAATCGAATGGTAAATTTGTTGACCGTGACGGCAATCCAGTAGAATACCAAACTGGTCCTATCATCTGGGGTGAACCAGGTACAAACGGTCAGCACGCTTTCTACCAACTGATTCACCAAGGCACTAAGCTGATCCCATCAGACTTTATTGCTCCTGCTATCAGCCACAACCCAGCATCTGATCACCACCAGAAGTTGATGTCTAACTTCTTTGCTCAAACTGAAGCGCTTGCTTTCGGTAAGACAAAAGAGACAGTAGAAGCTGAATTCCTAGCGGCAGGCAAAACAGCAGAAGAAGCAGCTGAACTTGCGCCTTTCAAAGTGTTTGAAGGTAACCGTCCAACGAACTCAATTCTTGTTAAGCAAATCACTCCTCGCTCTTTAGGTAACCTAATCGCGATGTACGAGCACAAGATTTTCGTTCAAGGCGTAATCTGGAACATCTTCAGCTTCGACCAATGGGGTGTAGAGCTTGGTAAGCAACTAGCAAACCAAATTCTTCCAGAGCTTGCTGACGATGCTCAAGTAACCTCTCACGACAGCTCAACAAACGGTCTAATCAATGCATTTAAAGCGCTTAAAGCTTAAGACTGTTTAAGTAACACCAAGTAATAACTGTAAACGCCAACCTTTCGGTTGGCGTTTTTTATGTCCGTTGGTTTTACGGCAATAAAAAAGGCTGACGTATATACGTCAGCCTTTCGTTTTTTTATTTACTCGATTGTCTCTATTCGAAACAGATCTCGATGAAGGCATTACCCCATTGAGATGAGAAAGGCATGATGATGATTGCTCCTTCACATTTGTGACGGATAGTATGTCCTTTGCCTGAAACGACGATTGGCGTGGCCATATCGAAGTCAAAGCCGCTTTCTGCAAGAATACGTTTTGCACCGCCAGTCACCATGTTGGTGATTTCACCGACCATATCAGTGACTTCTTCGTTCAAGCCGTTTGGGCGTTCACCTAGCATGTTTTCCATGATTTCAAGAGCGAGACCCTCATCGAAGGTGATCGACATTGAACCACGAGATTGTGTACCCACCATGCCAATTAGGCCGGATACATCACCACGAGCGATCTCATCTTTCTTAACTCTTGGTTTTTGTGGCTTTAATTCTAGAGAAGCCATCGTTTTTAATACGTTCATCAAAGAAGCTAAAAACGGGTTTACAAATTCAGCGCGCATAATGTTCTTCTATAATCTTATTCTTTCATATCGGAGGAGCAAGTTTGGCAAATGCCATGCGATTCAATGACTTGATTTGTCAATTGGAAACCGTGCTTCTCAGCGTTACTAGCGAGTAGAGTAACAAGCGCATCGTCTTGCAGTTCTACCACTGTGCCACATTTATCGCAGATCAGTAGTTGAGAGAAATGTTTATGGGCATTGCAAGAACAGCAGCATATAAAGCTATTGGTTGACTCAACTCGGTGAATGAAACCTTGTTCCAGCAAGAAATCCAAAGCGCGATAAACAGTAGGTGGCTTGGCTTGCGGTTCACTGACTTTCAACTGCTCTAATAATTCATAAGCACTGGAGGCTTTTTTATTAGAGAAAATGAGCTCAAACACTCGCTTTCTCTGAGGCGTTAATCTAACTCCTCGCGATGCGCATATCCCTTCAACTTGCTCTATTAATGTGTGGTCCAAATTTTTCACCATTCAATCGGACATCCCTATTCAAACCCTATTTCTAGGTTACTACGTTTTGGGAGCCAATGATTTCTATTAAAGTCAGGTACAGAGCGTATTGTGACCTACGACTTTGAATAAGACAAGGTAACTCAAAATGACAGTGTGACTCAAGGCATAACTGATTAGTGAGGCTGAATTAGAGGTTTGGTGAATAGGTTTAAATAAAAAATGTGAGGTAAAGTTCATATAGCACAAACTGAGCATAGCATTTACAATAGCCGACCTTGCTTTTGCTGGGTATTCCAGCATATTTTTTTGACTCGCTACCAGGGTACTTTACCATGACACA
Organism: Vibrio sp. PSi01; assembly: GCF_054960695.1. NCBI lineage: Bacteria > Pseudomonadati > Pseudomonadota > Gammaproteobacteria > Vibrionales > Vibrionaceae > Vibrio > Vibrio sp. PSi01. The sequence goes on along the minus strand of NZ_JBHNYN010000024.1, from coordinate 20,790 downwards.
TTCATGTAGATTGTCTGTCGCTCCAATGCTCGATATGTGCAACTGCTGAACATAACATTATAAATCATAGCTTTAAGATTGAGTCGACACTCTGGGGGACATTTGAGGGATAAAAAACTCTCAAATTTGAAACAGCCAACCTCATCATACAGTAGGATCTTTTTAGGGGACAATTCTCTTTTAATCTTTTTATATTAGAGTAGCCTTATCCACATCACCCACATCACCCACATCACCCACATCACCTTTCAGCCAGTAGTGACGACAGCGTGAAGTGCAGTTGCAAATAAAAATTTGTGCACTTAGAAAAAAAATGTACGCTTAAATAAAACTATGAGCGACAACCATTTTATATTTACGAAACGACTTCTCGTTGCGTGTGAATTTCATAAATTTGAAAACTTTAAAGTCATGACATGGGAAGCTGTCATCGAGCAATGCATAGAGAAAGGCTACCTAGATCAGCAAGATATACGACAAAAAAGTAAAGAATTTCAGTTTCTAGAAAGGGTTTTTAATAGAGACTTCCCTGCGATGATTCTAGCTGCACCGACTATAAAGCCATTGAGAGATATTGACGACTTCTCTCGGTTGAAAAAAGAGTCTCAAGAGTTGGCTGAGTCAATAGTGCAAGACGCAGCTCAAGTGTTGATGGGTAAGCAAATTGAACTACCATTTTAAATGGTAGAGTTGGGGTCGCAGGGTCTCCCCGCAAGATGGCAAACAGGACGAAGCAACTTGTTGCTAGGTTTGCCTATCTTGACTGCTGCATGTTTAGAGTAAGGTTTTGAAACCATTGACTTTATTTGTATCATTACAATAAAGAGATGCTAAAAAACTGGACAGTCATAACAGAGTCAGCAAAGTGTGTGCTTTCTAGAGAGAGATATCTGAACGACGTAAAGCACAAGAACCACCGCAATACAGAAGCAATTTTGAATCTATATGGCAGCGAGGACACATCGCTGAACATGATAAGAAATTGCGACAAATACTCTCTTCGTCAAGCGCACAAACGCAAAGGCGGCCGCCCACCCAAGGCTGCGATTGAACTCGTTTTTACTCTCCCCAAAGGCATTCGCCCCAACAGCCAAGAATGGCGTAAGATACTCAACATCATTATGCGCAACCTTGCCTGCTCTCTTGATGTCACTGGCAGGGACTTAGCTCAGATCACGAGAGCGGTAGTACATCAACAGGATCAATCTCAGGAGATAAGAGGTTCTGGAGATCATTTACACCTCTTATTGGGAAAGTTCACTAATGATCTAGTTTACTTACGAGATCTGCAAAGAAAGTCCACCACGAGACTCGTTAAGCAAGCTTTCAATACAGCGATACTTGAGGTGATGAAGATTGATCATCGAAGTTATTCACCCAAGAAAAGTTATCTTGGTCAGGCGAAGAGGCGAGCACCACAGTGGCAAGTTAAAGCCGCTCGCCGTAATCAAGAAATTGACGATAAAGCGAATGAAACAACGCAGCGATTAATGAAGCTGATGAGTCAGGCAACTAAGTGGTTAGAAGCATTCAAGTCAGAAGACTCTAGGCAAATGAATCGACAATACAACCGTATGAAAAAAGAACTTAACTTGGTCGATACCCTAGGTGCCTCTGTGGAAGATAAAGAGTTGTCGATAATGTTAAAAACACTGTTAGAGCAAGTCGATAGCAAGAGAAGTGGCAACGGTGAAAGCGAGCTGAAAAAAAGTTTGCGTCGTCTTTTTTAAATTTCTACAGTTAAGAAAAATGATGATAAAACTCATACATTTTCCCTATTGCTACCACCAAGCAATTGTTGAAAGAGCTGAAAAGAATCTACGACAGCGATACAAAGAAAACGACTTATTATTTGAATATGCGTCATTCATCATGATGGTCACCCCTCTGCTAGAAAGCTTAGGCATCAAAGCCGAAGGGGACTTAAACTCTGGCTGTAGCGATGTCAGTGCTAAAAGAGTCGCTGCCTTAGTTGCTGAAATACTTTGGAATGATATAAGGGCGAATAATTTTCGTTATCTCTCCCCCCGATTAGATCACATCAATCTTTGATTTTTCAGATATAATCAGCACAATTTTTCATATTCAATGTGCTGATTATAATGACTAACAACAACTTCTCTTCAACAGCCGCATTCCTTTGGTCGGTAGCCGATCTCCTGCGTGGTGACTTCAAACAATCTCAATACGGTCGCATCATCCTACCGTTCACACTACTAAGACGCCTAGAGTGTGTACTAGAAGAAACCAAGCCAGAAGTGATTGCTAAGTTTGAAGCCGTAAAAGCAATGCCAGTAGAAGCGCAAGAAAAGCTCCTGACGCACACAGCAAAGCTAAGCTTCTACAACACCTCAAAGATGGACTTAAACCGCCTTGGTGAAACAGGTGTGGCAAGCAACCTAGAGAGTTACATTCAGTCATTCAGCCCTAACGCTCGTGAAATCTTTGAGCACTTCGACTTCTTCAATACCATCGACAAGCTTGAAGAAGCAGACCTACTTTACAAAGTCGCTAAGCAGTTCGCTAAAACAGACCTACACCCAAACACCATCAGCAACTACGGCATGGGTTTAGTGTTTGAAGAGCTAATCAGACGCTTTGCAGAAAGCTCAAACGAAACAGCGGGTGAACACTTTACGCCAAGAGACATCGTTCGCCTGACCACATCACTGGTATTTAGCGATGATGATGAAGTGCTCACCCAATCAGGCTTAGTGCGCTCTATCTATGACCCAACGGCGGGTACAGGTGGCTTCCTATCTTCTGGTATGGAGTATGTGCACGAACTAAACGAAAAGGCATCACTGTCGGCATTTGGTCAAGAACTTAACCCTGAGTCTTACGCTATCTGTAAAGCAGATATGCTTATCAAAGGGCAGAAAGTCGACAACATTAAACTAGGTAACACCCTATCGAACGACCAACTGCGCACCGAGAAGTTTGACTACATGCTGTCTAACCCGCCATTCGGTGTAGATTGGAAGAAGATTCAAAAGCACATAAACGATGAACACAAAGAGAAAGGTTTTGAGGGACGCTTTGGCGCGGGTCTACCTCGTGTCTCTGATGGCTCACTGCTGTTTTTGATGCACCTTGTTAGCAAAATGCGTCCACAGCATGAGGGTGGCTCTCGTATTGGCATCATCCTGAACGGCTCGCCACTATTTACAGGTGGTGCGGGTAGTGGTGAGAGTGAGATTCGTCGCTACATCCTAGAGAACGACCTACTTGAAGCGATTGTCGCTCTACCTACTGATATGTTCTACAACACGGGTATCGCTACCTATGTATGGATTCTATCAAGCCATAAGCCAGAGCACCGTAAAGGCAAGGTTCAGCTAATCAACGCATCGAAAGAGCGTGCAAAAGCTGGTGGTCGAGGTCGCAGCGGTGGTGCTGAAATTGAGGGTAATGACGAATACGTATTCTACTCAGCAATGCGTAAGTCACTTGGCAGTAAGCGTAAAGAGCTAACCGAAGAGAGTATCGAGACTATCGTAAAAACCTACGGTCAATTTGCTGAAAACGGTTTTAGTAAGCTATTTGACTACAAAGAGTTCGGCTACCGTAGAATAACGGTTGAACGTCCTCTGCAACTGGCTATCTATCCAAAAGATGAAGTTCGCCTAGAAACACTGCAAGCCGATAAAGCATGGGCGAAGCTAGATGAAGCACTACAACAAGCAGTTCTTGAAGCGCTAGCCTCTTTTGATGAAGAAAAGCTCCTGTCTCGTGACATATTCAACAACACCCTAAAAGCAAAACTAGCACCAGAGAAACTAAGCGCAGCACAGCTAAAACTTATCGTGAAACACCTTGGTGAACACGATGATGCCGCAGAAGTATGTAAGACCAAAGGCAAGGTAGAAGCCAACCCAGACCTGCGTGATAACGAAAACGTACCACTAACCGAAACCGTTGAAGATTACTTTGCTCGCGAAGTGTTGCCACATGTTCCAGACGCTTGGATTGACGAAAGTAAGACCGATGATAAAGATGGTGAAGTGGGTATTGTCGGCTATGAGATCCCATTTAGCCGCCACTTCTATGTTTACGAATCACCGAGAGCATTAGAAGCGATTGATGCGGATTTGGATGCGGTATCGGCTGATATTATGCAGTTGCTTCAAGAGGTGCATTCGTAATGACTGGGCGTTATAAAGCGTATTCTGAGTACAAAGATTCAGGTGTCGAATGGGTTGGTGATATTCCTAGTGATTGGTCGATGTGGAAACTATCACATGCTTTTAATGAAATTGGATCAGGAACAACGCCACCAACAAGTAATGAAGAATGGTTCAAAGGTGACATTCCGTGGATTACTACAGGGGAACTTCGAGAGAAAGTAATTACAGATACCAAAAAGAAGCTGTCTGAAGATACTTTAAAATCCTTTCCCACACTAAGGAAATACCCAGTAGGCTCTATAGCTATTGCCATGTATGGTGCAACGATTGGTCGACTAGGCATCTTTGGTGTAGAAGCGACAACAAACCAAGCTTGCTGTGTAATGACTGCTTCTAAGCAATTAGAAAACAAATACCTTTTCTATTGGTTATGGGCATTCAAAGAGGAGATCATTCAGCTGTCCTCTGGAGGTGGTCAACCAAATATTAATCAAGAGAAAGTTGCATCATTAAAAGTTTCTGCACCAGTAAAAAGCGAACAACAAAAAATCGCCAACTTCCTCGATCACGAAACAGCCAAGATCGACACCTTAATCACCAAGCAAGAAAAGCTGATTGAGCTGTTAAAAGAAAAGCGCCAAGCGGTAATTTCTCACGCTGTAACCAAAGGACTTAATCCACAAGCACCTATGAAAGATTCTGGTGTGGAATGGTTGGGTGAAGTGCCAGAGCATTGGGTTGTTTCCCCTATCAAGCATTTCATAAGTGACCGAAAAGGGGCTGTAAAAGTAGGTCCTTTTGGTAGCCACTTGAAAAATACGGATATGTTGGGTGAAGATGTAAAGGTAATAGCTCAAAAAAACGTAATATCAAAAGATATTAGAGTGGGAGAAGCATTTATATCTTGGGAAAAGTACGAAGAATTAAAAGCTTTCACTATAGAAAAGGGCGACTTGCTTATCACTACTCGAGGCACACTTGGACGTACCTTTATTTACGATACCGATACATTGGGTATTCTGCATCCTTGTCTAATCCGTTTGCAGTGTAATGAAAACAAGATTATGCCTGATCTGTTAGCTTTGATTATTGAACGCAGTGGGTACGCTATGGAGCAGATTCTTGTTTCAAGTAATTCCACCACGATAGAAGTTATCTACTCAGAGTCATTGATAAATACAATCATTACGTTACCAGCATCTTTGTCTGAACAGTGTGAACTATTTGATTATATAGAAAATCAAGATGCTAAATTTTCAAACCTTATTACTAGCGCAGAGCGCTCTATCGAGCTAATGAAAGAACGCAAAACAGCCCTTATATTAGCAGCAGTAACAGGCAAGATTGACGTGCGTCACTTCACCTTGAAAGACGGGGAGGTTAACTAATGTCAGATGCAGCACAGGAAAAGGTATTTCAAAACGACATCCTTGACCAAATGCAGTCTCACGGTTGGCTGGTGGGTGAGTCAAACAAGTACAACAAAGAGCTAGCTCTATATACTGAAGATGTCATTGCCTTTGCTAAGCAATCTCAACCTGAGCAATGGGATAAGCTAGCAAAGCATTACCCAGAGACAGACCGCAATCCAACCGCTACAGCAGACGCACTATTAAAGTCATTAGAGCGAGAACTAAAAAGCAAAGGCACGCTTTGGGTTCTGCGTAACCAAGTGAAAGATCGTGGGGCGAAGTTTAGCCTTTGTAGCTTTAAGCCAGATCACGACCTAAACCCAGATGCCACCGCTCGCTATGAGCAAAATATTTTGCGTGTTGTACCTGAGCTGGTGTACTCACCGCATACAACTCCAGAGTTTAAGGGAGAGAAGGTTGCTAAAAGGTACAGAATTGATTTAACGCTATTCGTTAATGGTATTCCTGTTGCTACCTGTGAGCTGAAATCTGAATTTAAGCAGTCGATTGATAATGCCAAAGTTCAGTACATGAAAGACAGGCAGCCAAAAGACCCAGCAACCAATAAGCCAGAGCCGCTACTAACCTTTAAGCGTGGCGCATTGGTTCACTTTGCAGTTAGCCAGTACAACGTAGCAATGACGACTCGCCTCAATGGTAAGAGTACATTCTTCCTACCGTTTGACCAAGGTACAGCCGATGGTGGTGCGGGTAATGAACAGCCAGAGAATGAAAGTGAATACGCTACCGCTTACCTTTGGAATGAGATCTTCCAGAAAGACAATCTATTACTGATTCTTGGTCGCTACATTCACCTCGAAGTGAAAGAAGAAGAGCAACTAGACGGCTCAATCAAAACCAAAGAAACCATGATCTTCCCTCGTTATCACCAGTGGGCGGTAGTATCAAAGTTACTGAGCACGGTCGATATGGAGGGAACAGGCAATAAGTATCTAATTCAACATAGTGCTGGCTCAGGTAAATCTAACTCGATTGCTTGGCTATCCCACCAACTCGCATCCAAACACTACTACACCGATCACCCAGAGCTAAGTAAGCAAACAGGCGATAAGGTGTTTGACTCGGTGATTGTTATCACTGACCGAACGGTACTGGATAGCCAACTGCAAGACACCATCTATCAGTTCGACCATAACGAGGGCATGATTGCTCGTGTAAATCGAGAGGAAGCACAAGGCAGCAAGTCTAGCCAACTAGCAGGCGAGCTAAAGGCAGGTACCTCGATCATTATCGTGACCATTCAAACGTTCCCTCATGTGCTTGAAGCAATCCGCAGAGACTCAACACTTGCGGGACGTAGCTATGCGGTGATTGCCGATGAAGCGCACTCAAGCCAAACAGGTACTACTGCTCGCAAGCTTCGTGAAGTTCTTATGGCTGAGCAATTAGAGGGTGATGAAGAACTAGATAGTGAAGATATGCTGCGTTTGTCACTTGAAGCTCGTAAAGGCTCAAACAAGATCAGTTACTTTGCGTTCACAGCAACACCAAAAGGTAAAACGCTAGAGCTATTTGGTCGCCCTGAAGATCCAGACGCACCACTAAGCGACGATAACAAGCCATTGCCTTTCCACGTCTATTCGATGCGCCAAGCGATTGAAGAGGGCTTCATTCTAGATGTTCTGCAAAACTACACCAGTTATCGAGTTGCCTACCAATTAGCACACGACAATCCAGCGTCAGACCAAGAGGTAGACAGCAAGAAAGCCGCAACCAAGATGGCGAAGTGGGTTCGTTTGCACCCACACAATATCGCTCAGAAAGTAGAAACTATCATCGAGCACTTCAATAGCAAGATTAAGCACTTGTTAGGTGGTGAGGCAAAAGCGATGGTTGTCACCAGTAGCCGTTTAGAAGCGGTGCGCTACAAGCTTGCCTTTGAAAAGTATGTCGAGAGTAAAGGCTATGAGAACGTGAATGCGATGGTAGCGTTCTCTGGTGAGGTGAATGACCCAGATTTACCTGAAGAGCAGTTCACAGAAAAGACCATGAACCCTAAGCTCAATGGTCGTGACATGCGTAAAGCATTTGATACCGCTGACTATCAAGTAATGTTGGTGGCAAACAAGTTTCAGACGGGTTTTGACCAACCTAAACTAGTGGCAATGTATGTTGATAAACCACTAAAAGGCGTTGAATGTATCCAGACACTTTCACGCCTAAACCGAACTTGTAAGGGCAAAGATAAGACATTCGTTCTCGATTTTGTGAACGACCCAGAAGAGATCTTGAATGAGTTTAAGGTTTACTTCCAAACCGCTGAGCTAGCTGGCGTATCTGATCCAAACATTGTTTATGACCTAATGAACAAGCTTGCGGAAACGGGCATCTACCAGTGGTTCGAGGTTGAGTCTTTCATTGAAGCCTACAACAGTAAACAAACGAACCAAGCAAAACTTGCTAACCTTTGTAAGCCAGCTGTTGATCGCTTTACGATCCGCTACAAAGAAGCCACGCAAGTTCTTCAATCGGCACAAGCTGAGCTGTCAAAAGCCAAGATTGAGAAGAACGACAAAGCGATTAAGTATTGCGAGAACAGTGTTAAGAATGCCAAAGAGGCACGAGACATTCTTGAGGTATTTAAGAAAGACCTAATCTCGTTCTACCGTTACTACGAGTTCACCTCACAGATCGTAGACTTCGATGACTTTGAGTTAGAGAAGCTAAGTGTATTCGCGAAGCACTTACACCCATTACTTCGCCTAGATGTTGTCGAGGACGATGTCGACCTCTCAGATGTTGTCATGACGCATTACCGCTTGCATGAACAGCGTGAAGCAGACTTGCAATTAGGTTACAAAGTCGGTGAAGAGCAAAAACATTACCTTGCTCCAACCAAAGAGGGTTCAGGCGCAACACCAAAAGACCCGAAAACCGAGCTACTCAACGAAATCATCGAACGCATGAATGATTTGTTTATCGAAGATGGGCTATCAGAGAACGATATGCTCAACTACGCAAACACCATCATGTGCAAGGTTGCCGAGAATGAAGTAGCAATGGATCAGGTGAAGAACAACACCAAAGAACAAGCGATGTTAGGTCAGTTCCCTGAAGCCATTCAAACCGCAATCATTGAGAGTATGGAAACGCATAACGATATGGCAATGAAAGCACTATCCGAGGAGTTGGTTTCTAAGGGTATTGCTAGCTTGGTGTTTGATATGTTGGTGCGTGGTGGGGCAAAGCAATAGAGTTCAACCTCGTTTTTTGATGCTGTAAACGTAGTTTGCAGATCAAGGGGCGAGGCTCTGCGAATGCAGAATTGTACTTAATACCATCAAGATGTGGAATGTGTGGGTGATGTGGATATACCTACTGTTTACTTTGATTTAGTTCATTCATAGACCGCACTATACCAGTGCGGTTTTTTTTGAGATAAGCAAAAAAATTTGCATTGCCACTCAATAAGATTCATGTTTAAGAAAAATGATTCTTATGAAAGAAAAGAATGATGTTTTAACCCTAGCAGAAGTACAAAACAAAGTTGAGTTTTCTTGGGGAACTCCTCAACCAATCCCTGAAGATGAAGAGCGATTTGACTTAAAAAGTGTGAAGCCTCTTCACCCGCAAATGTTGCCCAAAGCGCTGAGAGCTTATTGCTACAGTGCAGCGTATTCACTTAACAATACCGCGCCTGACTTTTTAGCTGTCACTTTAATTTCAAGTTTGAGTATTGTCCTCGGTGGCAACGTGGAGGTGCAGCCGAAACAAAATGATAGTTGGTCGCTCAATCCAATATTTTTCTCGATGATTGTTGGCTATGCCTCAGACATGAAAAGCCCTGCGCTCAATGCTGGCGTCAGATTTTTGCAAGAGCTCCAGAAAAACGCACTTGAAGAAGACAATAAGCTCAAGAACATCCTTTACGCCTCCAATAAAAGGCGTTATGAAAAAGAGTATAAGCAGTTGATATCCGAACTCGATGCAGCCACGGAGCAGGAGGATGATCTGCTAGCCATGGAGTTAGCAGGGCGCTTATCTAACTTGATTGAGCCTGAGGCTCCACTCGCTAGAGAACTTGTTTGCAATGACACTACGATGGAAGCGGCTTGTCAGTTATTAGAAACTAATCCAAGCGGAGTCCTCTGCGTAAGAGATGAGCTGAGTGGGTGGTTCGACTCACTAAGAAAAAATGGGCGAGAGGAAGAGAGAGCATTTTACCTTACTGCACATGATGCCTCGAATAGTGAATATAAACAAAATCGAGTGACGAGAAAAAATATCGTACTGAAACGATTATGTATGTCTGTCGTTGGCGGTATCCAACCCAAAATGCTCCGAAGAGAGGTTATTGAGAAGCTCAAAGGTGTCAAAGACGACGGGTTACTCGAACGATTTTTGCAGATGGGTGTCATGCCTGATATCCACGACATTAAAGCTACAGATACAAAAATTGATGGCGACCTCACCAAAGCTGTGATGAAATTTTTTGAGTTATTTAGCCAGTTCGATACACCGCTTGAACCAGTGACATTCACCTTTAGTCCCGAAGCTCAAAAACGTTGGGATACTTGGAATAAACAAGCTGTAAAAAGGCAGCTATCAGCGACAGAATCGCTTCAATCGTTCTATGGAAAAAGACCTGCCCACTGCGCCAAGTTAGCCCTAGTATTCCACCTTGTCGATCAAGCTACAGAGCAGTTACGTGAGACGTCATTTAAGCCGAACCTGCGCATATCTAAGCGTGCCCTGTTGCAGGCTATCAGTTGGAGCAGTTATCTAGAGCTGCATGCACAACGTATTATTGCGTTATCAAACTCTAAAATCATCAGTTACGACTCTGCGAAGAAGCTGGAGTCTAAACTAAGACACTTATACCCACATTTCACCGCTCAAGACATTGCGTGGGCAAAATGGAAAGATCTGAAAGACAAATATGAACGTGCTGATGCAATTCAAATGCTAGAAAAACTGGGTTATATCATTGAAGACCAGATCCCCTCGAAAAATGACGGTCGACTCGTCAAAGGTTATCGTGTACACCCTTGTTATATTGATTGATGCTTGCTAGCGGTGCTCAATCAACCGTTTAAAAAGTAGCCATCATTCGCTGAACTTGAACTGAGTGGTGGCACTTGAGGTGCATTAGACTTAACTTGAGCTCTACCTAGTAGACAGTTCGATCAACCGTAAGTAGTGCCCATAGAGAATTTTTGTACTCTGATTACCTGTTATTTTTCCAATCTCTTCCAGACTTTTCCCAGCTTTGTACATGGTTGTGACTGCATGGGCTTTTAAGTCTCTGAATTGGTAGTCTTCGATTCCTGCTTTTCTTACAGCCTTACGGAACGCAGCGCTGATGCTACTCCCAATATAAGGGAATATTCGCGGGTCATCATCCGCCTTCCTTTGTATTTGCCTTTCAATTAGATGAACCTGTGATTCAGTTAGCTGTAATACTGAAGTTGGCTTTCGGCACGTTGGGCTTTTTCTGTTTCGTATGGTTAGGGTCTGTTTATCTCTGTTGTAGTCATCCCAAGATACTTTTGTTATCTCTCCTTGTCTTGAACCTATTTCACTAGAGAGCTCAACAATGTCATCCAAAGGAAGTGCTGTATTTTCCGCTTTCACGAATTTCATTAGTCGTTTCATCTCTTCGCTTTTTAAAAGGCGTTCCCTTGGTATGCTTTGTGCTATGACTTTGCGTTGACGAAGGACGTCACATGCATCTTTGAAAACCTCAGCATCGAATTTTAAAGTAAATATGGTTTTTGCTTGCTTGAGAGCAGACTTCAAATTTGAAAAATCTACGCTGATAGTTGCAGGTGAGATAGCTGGGTTTCTTGTTTGCCTTTCTTCAGCGTGTTCAATTAAGTGGCTCGGCATGAGATAGGCGAGCTCAATGTTGGCAATAGAAAACCCCTTTAACATCTTTAGATTTGAAATGACCTTTTGGCTTGTTGTTTTCAAAAATGTCTGATCAGACATTAGCTTATCTAAAGCGCATCCTACGGTAACTTTTTTGTTGCGCTTTAGATAAACTAATCCCTTGTAGCCTTCTTTTTTTTCAATTTGCTTCGCCTCTTCTAGCCATCGTGTTGCTCCTTGTCTTGAATCAAATGTTCTGCAAACTTCAATTAATTTTTTTCCAAAGAGGTACTTTCTAATACGAGCCTTATATCTTAACTCATCTTTTCTTCTTACTACTTCAATCATTGTTGCCATGTCGCCTTTACTTATGTGTGTGACTTTATCTGTGGCTCAATCTATAATTGGGGCAGGTGCCAGCGCAAATAATCCGAATGATTTTAGTAAATTAGGTGATTTGGTGTACCAAAGTTGAGATAAGATGTTTTAGTGCCAAGAAAGCGAGGGCACATTCCTCCTCGCTTCATTGGCGCAGAGTTAGCGGTTATGCATGGCTTCTACCCCTAATCTAAGATAGATATTGTTAAGAACATTGATGTCTCGATGTCCTGTGATCTTACTTATTTGAACTACATCTAATCCTCTTTCAAATAGCCTACAAGCAGCTTCGGCACGTAAGTCGTGATACCTAAGGTCATGAATACCATTAGCTTTAGCGACTCTTTGCCAAGCTGCGGTGATTGACCTCGATTCAACCGGAAAAATTAGATCATTGACTCGTGGTTGTCGCAAGATTATTTCTTTAGTTTTCTCGTCTAAAGGGATTGTGGTGTTGTTCCCTATCTTGTTACGAGGGTTCTTTCTATTTCGTACAATAAGAGTTGCTGAGGAGCTATTGAAGTCATCCCAACGTAGCTTCGTGATTTCGCTTACTCTCATGCATGTGTTAATAGATACATGAAAAATATCTACTAAAGGTATGTGTGAAGCATGATGTTGCTGCCTTTGAAGTAAACCCTCCTCCATAATTCTTAGCTCTTCAGGGGTTGGACGTCGATCCCTTTGGTTCGATCTACCAATTAACCCGTAATTAACCAACGATGCTATAGCCTCGTGGTGAGCCTGCGTATTCGCTTTATATCCAAACATGGCATTAGCTACATCAAGAACGCTTTTCAGGTAGGTAATATCATGATAAATGGTTTGAGGTTGAGGGCAGGACTCTTCAGCTTGTCTCATTTTGCAGTGTTTGATGAGGTCATAAGCTTGTATTTCATGGGAGTACAGCAGTGCTAACGGGTATGTTCGCAACCGACTCAATACAGCATGTTTTGAGCGACCAATAGTTGGTGCTATAACGGGGTCATTCAGATAAAGCGTTATGAGGTCACCGATCGTTATGGGCTTAGACTTTGCGCTACCATCAGGAATGCCGTTTGTCTCTAGGTTCTCAAGTGTCTCTGTTGCCCACTTTTTTGCGTCAGTGCGTTTATCAAACGTCTTTGACTCTTCATACAGCTTCTTCCCTTTGCGGGTGAGTCGGATACGAGCTTTATATTTTGTTCCCGTTTTTCTCTTGATTGTTTCTATTGTAGATGTCGCCATTGTAAACCTCTTTTATTGATTGAAAGAGGCTGTTTCTAGTGTGAGTTTTGTCACGAAATGTCAGTGTGTGTATAATCCACCGCATTTCGTTTTTATTGTCCCTCAAATTGTCCCCTAAAATGTCCCTTGGGGGACAAATGGGGGTGTTTGAGTGTTTCAACCTTGCAACAGTTAATTGAACGGTGTCTTTTTAAGTTGTTGCTTTATAAGGAATAATTTCAATGTATCAATCAAATAGATTTTCTGTTGCACCCATGCTCGATTGGACTGACCGCCACTGTCGTTACTTTCACCGTTTGCTTTCTCAGCAGACTCTTCTGTACACGGAAATGGTAACAACAGGCGCGATCTTACATGGTAAGGGCGACTTTCTAGAATACAACGAGCAAGAACATCCTCTTGCACTTCAACTCGGCGGTTCAAACCCGGTTGATCTTGCTGCTTGTGCCAAACTTGCTGGTGAGCGTGGTTACGATGAAGTAAACCTAAATGTAGGTTGTCCTTCAGATCGAGTTCAGAATGGTCGCTTTGGTGCGTGCTTAATGGCTGAACCTGAGCTGGTGGCAGATTGTGTGTCTGCGATGAAAGAAGTCACTGATATTCCAATTACCGTGAAAACACGTATTGGTATCGACGACCAAGACTCTTATGAGTTTTTAACTAAGTTTGTTTCGACGGTTTCTGAAAAAGGCGGCTGTGAGCAATTTACTATTCATGCTCGTAAAGCATGGTTGAGTGGTCTTAGCCCGAAAGAGAACCGAGAGATTCCACCGCTAGATTACGATCGTGCATACCAAATCAAGAAAGACTTCTCTGATCTTGTGATTGCAGTGAATGGTGGCGTTACTACTCTGGAGCAAACTAAAGAGCACTTGCAACATCTTGATGGTGTGATGATCGGCCGTGAGGCTTACCATAGCCCGTTTATCTTGGCTGAAGTCGATCAGCAGATCTTTGGTTTAGACACGCCGATCAAGAAGCGCTCACAAGTGGTTGAAGAAATGTACCCGTACATTGAACGTGAGCTTTCAAATGGTGCAAGCTTAGGACACATCTCTCGTCATATGCTTGGTTTGTTCCAAAGTATGCCGGGCGCAAGACAATGGCGCCGCTACATCAGTGAAAACGCACATAAGAAAGGTGCAGGTATCGAAGTGATGCAGACAGCATTGGCTAAGATCCCTAAAGAGCTAAACGTATAACCTCCCTCGAGGTGAAAAGTTCGAGCTTAAAAGCCCAAGCTGAAAACCAAGCTTAAAAAGTAAAGGTTAAAAAGTTAAGCTTAAAAACCTAAGGCTAAATTCGCCACTAGAGGCTAAATTTGCCATTGATAGTTTCTTTAAAAGCCACGCATTTAGATGTGTGGCTTTTTATTTGTCTGATAAGTAAGAGTTTTATTGATTTCACTAACTTGGTATGGAAGCTGCAATGTTAGATAGTAGGAAAGATAGGTCATTAACTCATTAGGGAGACCATTATGTTTGAATTAATCTTTGTTCTTATTTTCGTCGCAACTCTACTTGTCACTGGTATCACGTTTATGACGGTATTGGCTGCAACCGGAATCGCGTTAGCCGTTATGTTGGTCTTAGGTATGATGGGGGTTGTGTTTAAGTTGCTGCCTTGGTTAATTGTGATTGCATTGGGTATCTGGTTTTTCAAAAACTTTGTACACAGTTCTAACCAAAGACGTTACTAAGGTCATGGTGTCGTCAAATCTTTGATCGTCATCGGTTTATCGTTTGAGAATTTAAGATGTGTGATAGAATTTTCCCCAATAATCTATGAATGTGCATACAATTAGCACAACGATATGGAATTGGAGCTATCTCAAATGAATAAAATGCCATTAATTGCTTTAGTGGGAATGCTATCTTTAAGTTCGGCAGTGTCTGCTGAAGAAGAGTTTTCTTACACGGCTAAAGTCGGTGCCGATATGTGGTGGGGAAGTACAAAGCTAAACGAAGTTAGACAGAGCGATGATTCTAATTCTCCTTCGTTGTATTTCGCATTTGAGCATAATGCCCCAATGCTACCAAACGCTAGTTTTCGCTACACCTCTGTTGATGCGGATTCATTGGCCTTCGATAAGTACGATTACACCTTCTATTACACATTGTTAGATCATAAGCTAATGAACTTTGACGCGGGTGTGACATTTACTCAGTACTCGAACTCTAACTATATTGAACCAAAAGCTACTGATGCAAAAACATCAACCTTTGATGAGTTTACTTGGAGTTTCTACGGCAACGCAGAGATCAATGTTCCTGATACCAATTTCGATATCATTGGTACGATGGAGTTCGGTGATAGCAGTGGCATCAAGAGTACTGACTTGATGGCGGGTGTTCAGTACCGAATTCCTGTATCAGAATCTGAGATTGCCTTGCGTGGTGGTTACCGTGTTATCGATCTAGACTCGGATGAGTTTTTTAGCTCTGAACTAGGCAAGAGCTTTGTTATGGTTGACGGTTGGTTCGCAGGCGCTGAAGTGCGTTTTTAGGCTACTAAAGCTAATTTTAAAGAGCATCTAAAACGAATTTTAGGAACGCCACTTTGTTAAGTGGCGTTTTTTATATCTATTGGTTATATATCTTTCTGGAATTAGTTAGCACATTCGTCACTTTCGACCATCCTTACTACAGAGTTCTAATTAGCGTCTATTCTTATAAGGTCTATGTTGTGAGGTCAAAGCAAGGGATGGTGTATGACACTCAATGAATTAAGAAATTTATATAGAGAAAACTTGTTAGTTGAAGCGATCATAGAGCCCTCAATTCAAGAAGGGTCTTGGGTTGTGGAGTTTCGCCATATGGGAGGTGGCTTTGTTCTGCTCACTGATGTCCATGGTGAAGAGTGCCATTATGCAGATTTAGATCTGGCTTCTAAGTCGGCAATGGCGGTTGGCTTTCAGCAAGTGCGGATTGAAAATCAGTAAGTCAATTTATGGTTCAATCGGTTTTTACTTCCAAAAAGTTATAAAACATACTTTTCTATTCTTTCTTGTTATTAAAAGTAGTGGTTAATCTATCGTCACGCAATGATTAGGGATGTCGTGACCATGTCTTTAAATAAGAAAGAGTCTTCACAAAATAATAATGCACAGTCTGGGGCTAATGAGCTACCTGGGCTAGCAGCACCACTTAATGACCAACAATTGGGTCATCTTCAACAATCGGTTTCTGAGTTATCTTCGCAACAACTGGCTTGGGTCAGTGGTTATCTTTGGGGTGTGAGTCAAGCTCAGCCTGTAGGTGCAGCCGCGCCAATCGCTCAAGCCGCCGCTGCAGTAGCCGCTAAACCTGCGGGTAAGTTAAGTATTATCTTCGCTTCTCAAACGGGTAATGCTAAAGGTGTTGCTGAATCGCTTGAGGCAGAAGCAAAGGCTTTAGGTATTGCTGTCGAGCTTTTTGACGCAAGTGACTATAAGGGCAAGAACTTAGCCAAAGAGACACACGTCATTTTCGTTGCTTCAACCAATGGCGAAGGCGAAGCCCCAGATAACGCTATTGAGTTACACGAGTTTCTACAATCGAAGAAAGCGCCGAAATTATCAAACCTACAATACGGTGTTATTGGTTTAGGTGATTCAAGTTATGAGTTCTTCTGCCAAACCGCGAAAGATTTCGATAACTTCTTAGCTAAGCTTGGTGCTAAATCGTTTGTTGATCGTCTTGATTGCGATGTTGATTACGAAGCATCGGCAACAGAGTGGCGTGCTAAAGCATTAGAGCAAGTAAAAGAGACACTATCGACAGGCACTGAAGCCGATGTCGTTCAGTTACCAGTTGGTCAAGTGGCCGCGGGTCATTCGCAATACACCAAACAAAACCCATACACAGCCACATTACTGACGAGTCAAAAGATCACGGGTCGCGACTCTGGTAAAGATGTTCGTCATATCGAGATTGATCTTGATGAGTCAGGTATTACTTATCAACCTGGTGATGCGTTAGGTGTATGGTTTGAAAACAGTTCAGAACTTGCCAATCAGATCCTTTCTAAGGTTGGGTTATCTGGTATCGAAAGTGTCGATGTAGATGGTCAAAACTTATCTCTCCATAGTGCTCTAGTGAGTAAATTCGAGATTACGTCATCAAACCCTCAATTTGTGACTAAGTTTGCCGAGTTATCTGGCAGCAAAAAGTTAATCAAGCTGGTGGAAGATAAAGACAAGCTTCGTGAATATGCGGGTAATACTCAAATTGTCGATGTTTTAGCTGAAAAGAAAACCAAGCTATCAGCTGATGAGCTAATCGGTCTTCTACGTAAGTTAACGCCACGTCTTTATTCTATTGCATCAAGTCAAGCTGAAGTAGATGAAGAAGTTCACTTGACGGTTGGTCTGGTTGAATACCAAAAAGGTGATGAATCTCGTTTAGGTGGAGCGTCAAGTTTCTTAGCTCAACGCCTAGAAGAAGGTGGTGAAGTTAAGGTGTTTGTAGAGAACAACAATAACTTCAAACTGCCACAAGACGACAATACACCAATCATCATGGTTGGTCCTGGCACTGGTATTGCTCCATTCCGTAGTTTCGTTCAAGAGCGTGAAAACAATGACGCTCAAGGTAAGAGCTGGCTGTTCTTTGGTGACCGAACCTTTACTCAAGATTTCTTATATCAAGTTGAATGGCAGAAGTACCTTAAGTCTGGTGCGCTAACCAAGCTTGATGTGGCATTTAGTCGTGACCAAAAAGAAAAGGTTTATGTTCAAGATCGATTAATTGAACAGGCAGAGCAGGTTTGGCAATGGCTTCAAGAAGGCGCGTACTTCTATGTATGTGGCGATGCGACTCGAATGGCAAAAGATGTCCATGAAGCGTTAGTTACGATAGCGGAAAAATATGGCAATCAGAGCCGCGAACAAGCTGAACAATATATTAATGATTTACGTAAAGCGAAACGTTACCAAAGGGATGTGTACTAATGAGCAAGCAAGTAATAGAGCAAGAAGTGCTAGGTCAAGTACTGGGACCTTTGGCTGACAACGAGCGTTTAAAGCGTGAAAGTAAAAATCTTCGCGGTACGATTGAACAAGATCTTCAAGATAGAATTACGGGTGGCTTTACTGCTGATAACTTTCAGTTGATCCGCTTCCACGGTATGTATCAGCAAGATGATCGTGATATTCGTAACGAGCGTGCAAAGCAAAAACTAGAACCTTTGCATAATGTAATGCTACGTGCTCGTATGCCAGGTGGCATTATTACTCCTAAACAGTGGTTGGCGATTGATAAGTTTGCAGATGAAAGTACCTCTTATGGTTCTATCCGTCTTACAACCCGTCAAACTTTCCAGTTTCATGGTGTGTTGAAGCCGAACATTAAGTTAATGCACCAAACCCTAAACAATATCGGTATTGATTCGATTGCGACAGCGGGTGACGTAAACCGAAATGTTTTGTGTACGACAAACCCGGTTGAATCTGAGCTCCACCAAGAAGCTTATGAGTGGGCAAAAAAAATCAGTGAACATCTATTACCTAAGACTCGTGCTTACGCAGAAATTTGGTTAGATGGTGAAAAGCTAGCAACAACGGACGAAGAACCTATCTTAGGTAGCAACTACTTACCACGTAAGTTCAAGACGACGGTTGTAATTCCTCCACAGAATGACGTAGATGTTCATGCTAACGATCTTAACTTCATCGCGATTGCTAAAGACGGAAAGCTGGTGGGCTTCAACGTCTTAGTTGGCGGTGGTCTTGCAATGACGCACGGCGATACTTCTACTTACGCGCGCAAAGCTGACGATTTTGGTTTTGTGCCATTAGATAAAACGTTAGATGTAGCAGCGGCGGTGGTAACGACTCAGCGTGACTGGGGTAACCGTTCGAACCGTAAGAACGCAAAGACCAAATACACACTAGACCGTGTTGGTATTGATGTATTCAAAGCAGAAGTAGAAAAACGTGCAGGCGTTGAGTTTTCTGAAAGCCGTCCTTATGAGTTTACTGGCCGTGGCGATCGTATCGGTTGGGCGGAAGGCATTGATGGTAAGCACCACTTAGCGTTATTCATCGAAAATGGTCGTTTACTTGATTTCCCTGGGAAAGCGCTGAAAACAGGTGTTGCTGAAATAGCGAAGATCCACAAAGGTGACTTCCGCATGACAGCGAACCAAAATCTCATTGTTGCAGGTGTGCCTAAGAGCCAAAAGGCAAAAATTGAAAAGCTGGCACGTCAATACGGTTTGATGGATGATGCCGTTTCCGAGCAGCGTAAAAACTCAATGGCCTGTGTGGCATTCCCAACATGTCCTTTAGCAATGGCAGAAGCTGAGCGTTTTCTTCCTGAGTTTGTAACGGATGTTGAAGACATTCTAAAGAAGCATGGATTACCAGAGGAAGATAATATCATCCTTCGTATCACGGGTTGTCCAAACGGTTGTGGTCGTGCAATGTTGGCTGAGCTGGGGTTAGTCGGTAAGGCTCCGGGGCGTTACAACATGCACTTAGGTGGCAACAAAGCCGGAACTCGTATCCCGAAGATGTATAAAGAGAACATCACTTCAGCTCAGATCTTAGAAGAGATTGATTCGCTGGTGGGACGTTGGGCTACGGAACGTAACGACAATGAAGGGTTCGGTGATTTTACAATCCGAGCTGGCATCATCGAAGAGGTGATAATTTCAAAGAGGGATCTGCATGCATAATTCTGTCACTTCAAAACTGAAGTTAGCAGAGCTACTCGCATTGACTAAGACGGAGCAAATACTTCGTCTTGGACAAATTAATGTTGAGTTAGAACAGCTAACGGCATTAGAAAGAGTTAAGTGGGCTTTAGACAATTTAGAAGGGACACATGTGGTGTCTTCTAGTTTTGGAATCCAAGCGGCTTTGATGTTGCATTTAGTTACTCAGGCGAAACCAGATATTCCGGTTATTCTGACGGATACTGGATATTTGTTCCCTGAAACATATCGATTTATAGATGAGTTAAGTAAGAAGTTGACTCTGAACCTTCAAGTATTTCGCGCACAACAGAGCCCTAATTGGCAAGAAGCGCAATATGGCAAACTTTGGGAACAAGGAATAGAAGGGATAGAAAAGTACAACAAGCTTAATAAAGTTGAACCGATGAGAAGAGCGCTGGATGAGCTTGAGGCTGGAACATGGTTTTCTGGTTTAAGAAGAGAGCAATCTCAATCGCGCGCGAACCTACCAATTTTATCCATCCAAAATGGTGTGTTTAAATTCTTACCGGTAATCGATTGGACGAATAAAGATGTTCACTATTACTTAGAAGAGCATAGTCTCAGTTATCACCCGCTTCGAGATCAGGGTTACCTTTCTATTGGTGATACACACACAACTAAGAAATGGGAACCGGGCATGACTGAAGAGGAAACCCGTTTCAATGGATTAAAACGAGAATGTGGCCTTCATGAGGATGATGGAGAGCAATATGGCTCTGGGATTTAAACTCATTGCTATTCGAAAAGCTGCCATAAGGCAGCTTTTTTAGTTTCTAGGAGATGAAATTAGAACAATTGTGGATAAGTCTGTGGTTATTATGTAGTTAGTTTGTAGTTAAAGTTGCAAAAATAAGGGTTTGGGTGTTTATTCGTCATGTAATCGTTATTTTTGCATTTTTCTTTAATAAACACTTGCCAATGTGAGGAACATCTCTATAATGCCGCCTCACTGACACGGTAGACGCCATAAGGCTTCAACGAAGAATGTTAGTAAGGCTACTAGCTTTGAGTGATTATTTACTCCTACTTTTAAAAAAGTAGAAATTAATTTTCAAAAGTGTTTGACACTGAGAATTAAATAGCTAGAATGGCCGCCTCTTCCGAAGTGATGCAAA
>NZ_JBHNYN010000023.1:0-56310 GCF_054960695.1 Vibrio sp. PSi01 | reverse complement strand
AAAAAGCAGGCTTTCTTGTTTTTATACCAATCGTAGTAAATAAATGACCCGTTGTTTACTACGATTGGTATTACTATACAGCTTGAGCTGTGAGTTGCTTCAACAACCGATCCATGGCTCGATAGCCAAGCGCTTCCGATAGGTGCTTCTTTTCAATCTGCTCATTACCGTCAAGGTCAGCAATGGTTCGCGCCACCTTGATGATCCGGTGGTAAGCGCGAATCGATAAGCCCAATCGGTGCAATGCCGTTTCCAGAAACTCCGCATCCTCACGTCTTAACGGGCAATACTTTTCAATTTCTCGGCTACCTAACAGTGCATTCGATTTATGATTGCGAGATAGCATCAGCTCACGAGCCTGCCTGACCCTTTGCTTTACGACTTGAGTCGTTTCACCACGGTCGCCACCTTCGGCTAACATCCCTTTGGGCAACAGGGGGATCTCTAACGACATATCGAATCGGTCCAATAACGGCCCTGATAGTCGATTGAGGTAGCGAAGGATGATTTGTGGGTTCGCTCGAGCTTGATTGCCTTCATAATAACCTGTAGGGCTTGGGTTAAGTGCACCGACTAATTGAAAGCGCGCAGGAAAACGCGTCTTACCTGCCGCACGAGAGATAATGATTTCACCCGACTCCAACGGCTCTCGCAAAGAATCGAGTACCTTGCGCTCAAACTCAGGCATCTCATCAAGAAACAATAACCCGTTATGCGCCAAAGATATCTCACCAGGGCGAGGCACCGAACCACCACCCACCAATGCTGCCATTGAGCTCGAATGATGGGGGGACCGAAAAGGTCGTTGCTTCCAGTTGTATTGATTGATCTCTTGTTGAGTTAAAGAAGCGATCGAAGCCGTTTCCATCGCTTCTTCGTTACTCATCTCAGGCAATAAATCGCGTAGTCGCGAGGCCAACATCGTTTTGCCAGTTCCAGGCGGGCCGAGGAACAATAAATTATGGTTACCAGCAGCAGCTATTTCTAATGCTCGCTTGCCTTGCTGCTGGCCGATAATATCTTGTAGGTCGCGAAGCACTGAAACATCAGCCTGATGATGTTCCGTTCTATATAGACCAAGCTGAGCCTGACCACACATATCTGCACAAACCTCCAACAAGGTTTGCGCCGACTTATGTGCCCCTTTACCGACTAAAGCAGCCTGATCGCCATTGTGATGCGGTACGACTAAGCAACGCTCAACTCTGTCAGCAGCGAGTGTTGCAGGCAGTACCCCTTTCACCGAGCGCAACTCACCCGACAGCGCTAACTCACCAATAAATTCATGTTGAGCTATTTTTGATGTGGGTAACTGGTCCGACGCAACTAAAATCCCAAGCGCGATAGGCAAGTCAAACCGCCCACCTTCTTTCGGTAAATCTGCGGGAGCTAAGTTAACCGTGATTCTTTTCGATGGAAACTCAAAGCGAGAATTGATGATCGCGCTTCTCACTCGATCTTTAGATTCCTTGACCGTTGTTTCAGGTAAACCCACCAACGTAAAACCGGGCATTCCATTGCTGATATGCACCTCGACTGTCACTTCTGGAGCCTCTACACCCACACTAGCTCGACTATGAATTATCGCGAGTCCCATAACTTTCCTTTGTCTTTGATTTAAAAGTATTCGCCCTGGATATTCATTGCTCACCAAAGCGATAAGGTTGTTATATAGCGTGGTGGAATGGTGTTTTAATGTGAAAAAAGAATGACATTTTCCTTGTCATGCAGCAGATTTGTGTGATAACACTAGAGATGTAGACATTTACTTAAGACAATAAACGAGAAAACTCGAATTTTATGACATTTAACGCTCGCATTTATGCACTGATTAACCTGATTATCGTAGTCATTATTGAGACTGCGCGGGGGCGAGTGGGAAAAAAGTAACCACGAATTAGAAAAAACCCCCGCACTGAAAAGTTCGGGGGTTTTTTCTAATTTAAAGATTCGATTTTTATAATTTTATTATTTTCGGCTTTGCCGATTTACAGGAAGAATGGGAGCACAAGATGTGCAGAGACAATGGAAACAATTACCAAAATAAAGGTAATACGGAGGAATTACGATGAAAGGCGCAGAACTGGTCGTATCCGCACTCAAGCAACAAGGCATTGAGACCGTATTTGGTTACCCAGGCGGTGCCATCATGCCAATCTACGATGCTCTTTATGACGGCGGTGTTGAACATATCCTATGTCGCCATGAGCAAGGTGCAGCAATGGCTGCCATTGGTATGGCTCGTGCAACTCAAGATGTGGCTGTTTGTATGGCAACCTCAGGCCCTGGTGCGACAAACCTAGTAACCGGCCTTGCTGATGCCTTTATGGATTCCATCCCACTCGTTGCTATCACAGGTCAAGTTGCTAGCTCACACATCGGTACTGATGCATTTCAAGAAATGGATGTGATTGGCATGTCTCTGTCATGTACTAAACACAGCTACCTAGTAACCGATATTGAAGACCTCGCTCCAACACTAGCGGAAGCGTTTGTCGTAGCAAAATCAGGTCGTCCCGGCCCGGTTATTGTTGATATCGCAAAAGACGTTCAATTAGCAGAAACACCTGTCGATGTTCTTCCTGAATTTACACCACCAGCGATACCTGTTGCGACAACTGACGCGATTGAACAAGCACAACACTTCCTATCTCAAGCGACTCGTCCTGTTTTATACGTAGGTGGTGGCGTTCAACTGGCTAAAGCAACGGAATCCGTTCGCGAATTTTTACGCCTAAACCCAATGCCAGCCGTAAGCACGCTCAAAGGCTTAGGTACTATCGAGCGTGACGACCCACATTACCTTGGTATGCTTGGTATGCACGGCACCAAGGCCGCTAACCTAGTTGTTCAAGAGAGTGACCTGTTGATTGTTGTCGGTGCTCGTTTTGATGACCGAGTAACAGGCAAGCTCGATACCTTTGCTCCTCACGCAAAAGTCATTCATATCGATATCGATGCGGCTGAGTTCAGTAAATTGCGCCTGGCAGATGCACCAATTCGTGGTGACATCAACAAAATCATGCCTCAACTGGAACTGAGCCAAGACATCTCATCTTGGGTTCACCACTCTGAAGGGCTACGTACTTCGTTCAAATGGCGCTACGACCACCCAGGCGATCTTATCTTTGCTCCACTACTGCTCAAGCAACTATCTGACATGATGCCTTCAAGCTCTATAGTTTCGACAGATGTAGGCCAACATCAGATGTGGGCAGCTCAGCATATTCAACCACGCGATCCACAAAACTTCATCACCTCTGCTGGATTGGGCACCATGGGCTTTGGTTTACCAGCAGCAATGGGTGCATCGGTTGGTCGTCCTGATGACCAATCTATTCTTATCTCTGGTGACGGTTCATTCATGATGAACGTACAAGAACTTGGCACGTTAAAACGTCGTCAAATCCCAGTGAAGATGGTACTGCTTAATAACTCTCGCTTAGGCATGGTTCGCCAATGGCAATCTCTGTTCTTTGATGGCCGCCATAGTGAAACCATCTTGGATGACAACCCAGATTTCGTGATGCTGGCAAAAGCATTCGATATCCCGGGCAAAACCATCACACGTAAAGAAGAAGTAGAACCTGCATTAAAAGAGATGCTTGAGAGCAAAACCGCTTACCTACTTCATGTTCTTATCGATGAAGAAGAAAACGTATGGCCACTAGTACCGCCAGGTGCTTCAAACAGCGAAATGTTGGAGAACACATAACATGAAAAGATACTTACTAGACATCAAAGCCGATGATAAACCAGTACTACTAGAACGTGTTCTTCGTGTTATCCGTCACCGTGGTTTCATCGTTAAACAAGTGGCAGGAACCCAAAACCAAGAAAGCAAAGTGGCAAGCGTTGAGATCATTGTTGACAGTGACCGTCCGATTTCATTCTTGGTTAATCAAATAGAAAAGCTGTGGGATGTGCGTACCGTTGACGTTATCTCTATCAGCCGTAATGAATTGCCAAACAACAACTTACAACAAAAGATAAGCGCATAAGGAACCGCAAACATGACAGCTAAAACAGCAGACTATATTTGGTTTAACGGTGAAATGGTTCCTTGGGCAGAGGCGAACGTTCACGTTCTTACTCACGCAATGCACTACGGTACTTCTGTATTTGAAGGCGTTCGTTGCTATAACACGCCAAAGGGTCCGGTTATCTTCCGTCACCCAGAGCATGCAAGACGCCTAAAAGACTCAGCGAAAATCTACCGCTTCCCAATTCCTTTTACTGAGGAAGAAATAATGGAAGCGACTCGCGAAACGCTACGCCAAAATAAGCTAGAGTCAGCGTACATCCGCCCTCTAGGCTTTGTGGGTAACGTTGGTTTAGGTGTTTGCCCTCCTGAAAATACAGAAATGGATCTGATCATCGCCGCTTTCCCATGGGGTTCTTACCTTGGTGAAGAAGCGCTAGAAAATGGCGTAGATGCGATGATCTCAAGCTGGAACCGTGCAGCACCAAATACAATCCCAACCTCAGCAAAGGCTGGTGGTAACTACCTATCTTCATTGCTAGTTGGTGGTGAAGCGCGTCGTCATGGTTACGATGAAGGTATTGCTCTGAGTGTTGATGGTTATCTTTCAGAGGGTGCAGGCGAGAACATTTTTGTTATTCGTAACGGCATTCTCTCTACACCACCAGCAACCAGCGCGATTCTGCCGGGTATCACTCGTGACTCGATCATGACACTAGCAAAAGACATGGGTTATGAAATCCGTGAAGAGAACATTGCTCGTGAAGCCCTGTACCTTGCTGACGAAGTCTTCATGACAGGTACAGCAGCAGAAATCGTTCCGGTTCGCAGCGTAGACAAAATTACAGTAGGTGAAGGCAAACGCGGTCCTATCACTGAAAAAGTTCAAGCGGCTTACTTTGGTTTATTCAATGGCTCGACTGAAGATAAGTGGGGCTGGTTAGATTATGTTTACCCAGCAGACCACCCGTCAGAAAACAAAACGCAAACAACTAAGTAAGCAACAGCCAAATATTTTATAAGGATTTAAGCAATGCCAATCTATCGTTCAGCAACGACTACCCACGGACGCAACATGGCTGGTGCGCGCGCTTTATGGCGTGCAACTGGCGTTAAAGATGATGACTTCGGTAAGCCAATCATCGCGGTTGTAAACTCGTTCACTCAATTCGTACCAGGCCACGTTCACCTTAAAGATATGGGTCAACTGGTTGCGGGTGAAATCGAGAAAGCGGGCGGTATCGCTAAAGAATTCAACACCATCGCTGTGGATGATGGTATCGCAATGGGTCACGGCGGCATGCTGTACTCACTGCCATCACGTGAGCTTATCGCAGACTCAGTAGAGTACATGGTGAATGCGCACTGTGCAGATGCGATGGTGTGTATCTCTAACTGTGACAAAATCACTCCGGGAATGATGATGGCTGCAATGCGCCTCAACATCCCTGTAATCTTTGTTTCTGGCGGCCCAATGGAAGCCGGTAAAACCAAGCTTTCAGATCAAATCATCAAGCTAGACCTTGTTGATGCGATGATTCAGGGTGCCGATCCAACCATTTCTGATGCGCAAAGTGAGCAAGTAGAACGTTCTGCATGTCCAACATGTGGCTCATGTTCAGGCATGTTCACAGCTAACTCAATGAACTGTCTGACAGAAGCGCTTGGCCTCTCTCAGCCAGGTAACGGTTCTATGCTAGCAACGCACGCTGACCGTGAAGAGCTATTCATCAATGCTGGTAAACGCATCGTTGACCTAACTAAGCGTTACTACGAGCAAGATGACGAATCAGCACTGCCACGCAACATTGCTAACCGCGCAGCCTTTGATAATGCAATGGCGCTAGATATCGCGATGGGTGGTTCAAGTAACACAGTACTTCACCTTTTAGCGGCAGCTCAAGAAGGTGAGATTGATTTTGATATGGGTGATATCGACGAGATGTCTCGCCGCGTTCCACACCTATGTAAGGTTGCTCCTTCAACACCTAAATACCACATGGAAGACGTGCACCGTGCTGGTGGCGTAATGGCTATCCTAGGTGAGCTTGATCGTGCAGGTCTATTGAACAACCAAACTCGCACCGTTCTTGGTCTAAGCATGCAAGAGCAACTTGCTCAATACGACATCATGCAGACAGAAGACGAAGCCGTACTTAAATTCTTCCGCGCTGGCCCTGCGGGCATCCGTACCACCAAAGCTTTCTCACAAGATTGTCGTTGGGATCGTCTTGATGACGACCGCAAAGAAGGTTGTATTCGTACCAAAGAGAACGCATTCAGCCAAGAAGGTGGCCTAGCGGTACTTTCGGGTAATATCGCCGTTGATGGTTGTATCGTTAAAACCGCGGGTGTTGATGAAGAAAACCTTAAATTCCAAGGCCCTGCAATCGTATTCGAAAGCCAAGATACGGCAGTAGACGGTATCTTAGCGGGTAAAGTAAAAGCAGGCGAAGTGGTTGTTATTCGCTACGAAGGTCCTAAAGGTGGTCCGGGCATGCAAGAGATGCTCTACCCTACCACTTACCTAAAATCTATGGGTCTAGGTAAGTCTTGTGCACTATTAACTGACGGACGTTTCTCTGGTGGTACATCAGGTCTGTCTATCGGTCACGCCTCTCCAGAAGCCGCAAGCGGTGGTGTAATTGGTCTAGTGAACACAGGCGATATCATCACTATCGATATCCCTAGCCGCTCAATCACGCTTGATGTTCCTGAAGAAGAACTAGAAGCACGTCGTGTTAAGCAAGATGCACTAGGCTGGAAACCAGAAAACCGTCAACGTGAAGTGTCTTTCGCATTGAAAGCTTACGCAAGCATGGCAACCAGTGCTGACAAAGGCGCTGTACGTGATAAGTCTAAGTTAGAGGGCTAACTATGAGTGATGACGCCTCCAGTCCCCAGAAACAAACTGGCGCAGATTATCTGCGTCAGATCCTGAGAGCGCCAGTTTACGAAGCGGCGATTGTGACACCTCTACAGGATATGCCACGTTTAAGTGCTCGAATTGGTAACCTGGTTCAGCTAAAACGCGAAGATCGCCAACCTGTGCACTCGTTCAAGTTGCGTGGTGCCTACAACATGGTATCAAGCCTCAATGAGCAACAGAAATCCGCTGGTGTGATTGCGGCATCGGCTGGTAACCACGCTCAAGGCATGGCACTGTCGGGTTCTAAATTGGGTATTCAGACCACGATTGTGATGCCAAAAACCACACCAGACATCAAGGTTGATGCGGTACGTGGATTTGGCGGTAATGTTGTTCTGCACGGCAGTAACTTTGATGAAGCGAAAGCGGAAGCGGAACGCCTTTCGGCTAAACATGGCTACACTTTTGTTCCTCCTTTCGATCACCCATTGGTGATTGCTGGGCAAGGTACGATGGGTATGGAGATGCTGCAGCAAAACGGCCACATGGATTATATCTTTGTGCCTGTTGGTGGCGGTGGCTTAGCGGCTGGTGTTGCTGTGTTAATCAAGCAGCTGATGCCAGAGATTAAAGTCATTGCGGTTGAACCGGAAGACTCGTCTTGCTTGAAGGCAGCGCTGGATGCAGGCGAGCCTGTGGTCCTGGATCAAGTCAGCATGTTTGCAGATGGCGTTGCGGTTAAACGTATTGGCGAAGAAACCTTCCGGCTTTGCCAGCAGTACATCGATGGCCATGTTGCGGTTTCTAGTGATGAGATCTGTTCTGCGGTTAAAGACATCTTTGAAGACACCCGTGCGATTGCCGAACCTTCGGGAGCACTTGCTCTAGCTGGTTTGAAAAAGTTTGCAGAACAAAACCAACTGCAAGGTAAGCAATTAGCAACAGTACTTTCTGGTGCAAACACTAACTTCCACGGTCTGCGTTATGTCTCTGAACGTTGTGAATTAGGTGAGAAGCGAGAGGGTCTACTTGCGGTGACGATTCCTGAGCGACAAGGGGCATTCTTAGAGTTCTGTAATCTGATCGGTGGCCGAGCTGTGACTGAGTTTAACTACCGCCACAATGATGAAAGCCTAGCGAATATCTTCGTTGGTGTACGTCTGCAAGGTGGTCAAGAAGAACTCGAGCACATCATCAATGACCTACGCGAGGGTGGTTATCCTGTTGTCGACCTTTCTGATGATGAGATGGCGAAACTGCATATTCGCTATATGATTGGTGGTAAACCATCGAAACCACTAAAAGAGCGCCTATACAGCTTTGAGTTTCCGGAGTATCCAGGTGCATTGATTAAATTCCTTGATACCTTAGGTACCCACTGGAATATCAGCTTGTTCAACTATCGTAACCACGGTGCTGATTATGGTCGCGTATTGTGTGGCTTCGAACTTGGTGATGATGATTTGGCTCAGTTCTCTACACACTTAAGAGAACTCGGTTATCAGTGTAAAGATGAAACCAATAACCCTTCCTACAAGTTCTTCTTGTCTTAAGAGTTAACTATCAAATCAAAAAAGAGCGAGTGTTTACTCGCTCTTTTTATTGGTGAATATTCAGCTCAAGCTTGAAAAAGATCATTTTATAAAGAGTTATTAGATCGCCTTTCGATGATCCAACCAATCTTGATGAAGTTGCTCACTCGACCCTAAGTACTTCACCATCCATTCGATCAATTTATGGTTATCGTCTTTTCGCCACACCAAACAGCAATGACTCTGCGGGCTTGGTTCTGGCAGTATTTTCTCCACCAGCAAGCCTTGCTCGATAATAGGCGCGGCAATGTGCCTTGGCATGTAACCTACACCAACGCCATTTTTTAGACATTCAATCGCACTATACCAGTTAGGTAACAACAGTCGCCTTTGATTCGAAAAGTGTCCTGTGTGTCGCTTAGGCAGTACACTAGAAGTATCATCCAAACATATTGCTGGGTATTGGCTAACAAACGCTTCATTAAGGTTTTGCTCACGGACGCATGGGTGACTTGGCGACATCACAAATGCCCAATCTAAACGCCCCATATCCTTTACTTCGAAGTCGCCACCGACCGGAATCGCCGAAGTGGCTCCAATGACGACATCCGCCCTGCCCTGTGCAATGGCTTCCCAAGAACCATTAAACACTTCCATGTTGATCTGCAGCTCAGCGAACTCAAAGGTTTGATAAAACTCTTCAATCATCGGCTTCATCTTATCGAGCTTAACCACGTTATCGAGCGTTAGGCGCAAGGTTTTCTTCCAACCACGTGCCGCTCGGCGAGTCTGGGCACTGATCTCCTCCATCTGTCTCAGTAGCGCACGTGCCTCTTCAATGAACAACTCACCTGCTGGTGTCAGCTCTACCTTTCTCGGTAAACGTCTGAAAAGTAGAACATCCAGTTCTTGCTCGACTTGCCGAACACCATAGCTGATCGCTGATGGTACTTTGTGTAATTGCTCTGCAGCCGCAGTAAAACTGCCTAAGCGAGCAACCGTATCGAGCATTTCTAAAGAGGATTTAGAGAACATAAGCCTTCAAATTTTTTGATTGATAACCATATATTTTAGCGTTTTATTTTATCAGTTCTGAAAAATAGAATGTCAGCATAAACAAACAGGGACTTTAACCTCTGTATATCAAACAATTTTTTTGATGATAAAAACATCACTACCTTTAGTTTAATGGCATCTTATGAATATTTCTAAATTTCAATTGGTCTATCTTGCAGTTCTCTCAATGCTTGGTTTTATCGCGACTGATATGTACCTCCCTGCATTTAAGGCAATGGAGATTGATTTCGCAACTGGTCCAGAACAAATCGCACTGTCTCTAACCGTATTCCTTGGCGGTATGGCAATGGGTCAACTTCTTTGGGGTCTAGCGAGTGACAAGTATGGCCACCGAAATACACTGGCGGTTGGTCTTGTTATCTTTACTGCAGCGTCATTCGGCTTAGCATTCAGCACCGAGGTATGGCACCTACTGACACTACGATTCATTCAAGCAATCGGTGTATGTGCCCCAGCGGTAATCTGGCAAGCAATGGTTATCAAGCGCTACTCGCAAAGCAGTAGCCAGCAAATTTTTGCGACTATCATGCCTTTGGTAGCGCTATCTCCTGCACTAGCACCTCAGTTAGGTGTGTTGCTAGCAGACAGTTTTGGTTGGCACAGTATCTTTATCACATTGACGCTAATGGGCGCATTGTTGATCGCAACGACCATGGCTCAACCAAAAGAAGCGCCAGAAGTAAAACAAACATCGATCAAAACCGACATCAAAGCACTGCTTCATTCAAAGCCATACATGGGCAACGTATTGATGTTTGCATCGGCGTCAGCTGCGTTCTTCGCTTATCTAACGGGTATGCCAGAGATCATGGCTCAACTGGGTTATGAAGCAAAAGATATAGGCCTTAGCTTCATTCCACAGACAATTGCATTCATGGCTGGTGGTTATTTCGGTAAGCAAGCAGTGAAGAAGTACGGTGATGGTGTGGTACTAAGAAACCTTATCGGCTTGTTCAGCGTAGCGGCGATGCTTATCTTTATCGCATCACAGTGGGAACTGACATCAATCTGGCCTCTACTAGCACCTTTCTGTTTGATTGCTGTAGCAAATGGCGCACTTTACCCAATCGTGGTAAACCGTGCTCTATCAAGTGCCAAGCAAAGCCCAGCAACGGCGGCTGGTTTACAGAACAGCCTGCAAATCAGTATCAGTGGCCTATCAAGTGCCTTGGTGGCAGCAATGGCTAGCCAAGCATTGAGCGCAACAGGTATCGCAGTGGTAATTTGTTTAGGTGCATTGTGGGTTGGCTACATCATTTCAAACAAAGAGCTATCTGAACATTTCGCTACACCGGATAACTCTCGAGTGGTGACAGATGAGAAACAAGACTAGTTTCTAATCCAATCCCCAAAAAAAAAGAGCGATATTATTCGCTCTTTTTCATATCTAGATAATCATGTTTATTACGAGACTATTTTTTCTTAACCGGACGTTGCCAGTTCGCGATCTTGCGCTCTTTAGCTCGGCTGATAACTAATTCATTTTCAGCAACATCACGAGTTACTGTAGAGCCAGCACCAACGGTAGCGCCGTTGCCAATAGTAACTGGTGCGATTAATTGGCTGTCTGAGCCAACAAATACGTCGTTGCCGATGATAGTCTTAAACTTATTAGCACCATCGTAGTTACAAGTAATTGCACCCGCACCTACGTTTACACGCTGACCAATTTCAGCATCGCCTAGATACGTTAAGTGGTTCGCTTTAGAACCTTCACCAAGGCGAGTGTTCTTCACTTCTACAAAGTTACCAACGTGCGAGTTATTACGCATGTCAGCACCAGGGCGTAGACGAGTGAAAGGACCAACCGTACAGTCTTCACCGACCGTTGCACCTTCAATTACGCTGTATGGACGAACGATGGTGTTGTCATCAATCTCACAGTCTTTCAATACACAACCCGTACCGATAACCACGTTGTCGCCGATGCTTACGCTGCCTTCGATGATAACGTTAGTATCAATCTCAACATCCATACCGCACTGCAATTCACCACGCAAATCGAAACGGCTTGGGTCGCGTAACATTACGCCTTGCTTCAATAGCTTATCAGCCTGCTCAGCTTGGTAAGCGCGCTCTAAACGAGCCAGTTGAGAGCGGTCGTTCACGCCTTCCACTTCAATAGGGCTTACCGGGTGTACTGCTTCAACGGCACGACCTTCATCGTGAGCTGCAGCAATAACGTCAGTCAGGTAGTATTCACCTTGTGCGTTATCGTTGCTTAGGCCTGACAACCAACGTTTCAGATCGCCACCAGTAGCAACCATAACGCCAGTATTGATCTCTTTGATAAGCTTCTGCTCATCCGTAGCGTCTTTTTGCTCAACGATAGCGACAACAGGACCGTTACGACGAATAATACGACCGTAGCCCATTGGGTTGTCCAACACGACCGTTAACAATGCAATACCACCGTTGGGTTGAGCGTCTAATAGATTTTCAATGGTTTCTGGAGAGATGAGAGGCACGTCGCCGTATAGCACAAGTACTTTTTCATCATCCGCGAAGTGCGCAGATGCTTGATCAACCGCATGACCAGTACCCAACTGCTCAGCTTGTAGTGCCCAGTTAACAGACTCTTCAGCTAAAACAGCTTTCATCTGATCACCACCGTGGCCGTAAACCAAGTTGATGTTTTGAGCGCCTAGCCCATTACAAGTGTCGATCACATGTTTCACCATTGGCTTGCCCGCAAGCGTATGCAGAACCTTTGGTGTGTTTGAATACATGCGAGTGCCTTTGCCCGCTGCGAGAATCACTGCGCTAAACTTCATTGTAAACCTATCCAACATTATTTTTATTAAGCCGATATTGTAACCGTTTTGGGTCTATAAATTAAATATCAATCACACTAAACCATTATTAATACGTAAAACTGAACAATTTCGATGTATCAAAAATGCAAAAAGGCGCCCCGTAGGTCGCCTTTATCTCAGAGCCAATAATCTTATAAAAGATTAACGGCGCTGCTTCGTCAGTTCGATAACTCGTAACTGAGCAATGGCTTTAGCCAGTTCACCGGCCGCTTGTGCGAAGTCCATGTCGCCATGCTGATTTTGGATATTCTCCACAGCCTTGCGCTTAGCTTCTTCCGCCTTTGCTGCGTCTAGTTCTTCACCACGGATAGCAGTATCAGCCAGTACAGTCGCTGTACCAGGTTGAACTTCTACCATACCACCAGAAACATAAATGATTTCTTCGTGGCCGTGCTGCTTAACAATACGCACCATACCAGGCTTGATAGCGGTCAGCAGTGGAGTGTGACCATGGAAAATACCAAGTTCACCTTCACTACCGGTCACCTGAAACGTTTCAACAAGACCAGAGAAAAGTTGTTTCTCTGCACTTACAACGTCTAGATGAAAGGTTATTGCTGCCATATCGCCTCCTAGTTAGCCTTATAGCTTCTTAGCATTCTCGATAGCTTCGTCAATTGCACCACAGTACATGAACGCTTGCTCTGGAATGTCATCGTATTCACCAGATAGAAGACCTTGGAAGCCACGTAGAGTCTCTTTAAGAGGTACGTAAACGCCTGGGTCACCTGTAAATACTTCCGCTACGTGGTAAGGCTGAGTTAGGAACTTCTCAATCTTACGAGCACGAGATACAACTTGCTTATCTTCTTCAGATAGCTCGTCCATACCTAGGATAGCAATGATATCTTTCAGCTCTTTATAGCGCTGAAGTGTAGACTGAACGCCACGAGCGATGTCGTAGTGCTCTTGTCCAACTACCAATGGATCCAGTTGACGTGAAGTAGAATCTAGCGGGTCGATCGCTGGGTATAGACCCATAGATGCGATATTACGGTTAAGTACTACCGTTGCATCCAAGTGAGCGAACGTTGTTGCTGGAGACGGGTCAGTCAAGTCATCCGCAGGTACATATACCGCCTGTACAGACGTGATAGAACCAGCTTTAGTTGACGTGATACGCTCTTGCAGAACACCCATTTCTTCAGCTAGTGTAGGTTGGTAACCTACCGCAGAAGGCATACGACCTAGAAGTGCTGATACTTCAGTACCTGCTAGTGTGTAACGGTAGATGTTATCAACGAACAGTAGAACGTCACGACCTTCGTCACGGAAGCGCTCTGCCATTGTTAGACCAGTCAGTGCAACACGTAGACGGTTACCTGGTGGCTCGTTCATCTGACCGTAAACCATCGCTACTTTTGATTCTTCAGGTTTTTCGATGTTTACAACACCTGCTTCCTGCATTTCAAAGTAGAAATCGTTACCTTCACGAGTACGCTCACCTACACCTGCAAATACAGATAGGCCTGAGTGTTGAAGTGCGATGTTGTTGATAAGTTCCATCATGTTAACGGTCTTACCTACACCAGCACCACCGAATAGACCGATTTTACCACCCTTAGCGAATGGACAAATCAAGTCGATTACTTTAACACCAGTTTCTAGAAGAGCTGTCTCGTTAGACTGCTCTTCGTAGCTTGGAGCTTCACGGTGAATGGCGTAATGCTCTTCAGCACCAATCTCGCCACACTCATCAATCGCGTCACCTAGGACATTCATGATACGACCCAATGTCTTAGTACCTACTGGTACTGAGATTGGAGCGCCAGTATTTTCAACTGTCAAACCACGACGTAAACCATCAGAGCTACCCATTACGATTGCGCGAACTACGCCACCGCCAAGTTGTTGCTGAACTTCAAGAACTAGACGCTCTTTCACTTCATTAACATTCAGAGCATCGTATACACGAGGTACTTCGCCCTGTGGGAACTCTACGTCGACTACCGCACCGATGATCTGTACGATCTTACCTGTAGCCATCGTTAATCCTCTAACTATTTAGTTTTACCTAAGCTTAAACCGCAGCTGCGCCTGAAACGATCTCAGAAAGTTCTTGTGTAATCGCCGATTGACGGGCTTTGTTATACACAAGTTCTAAGTCATCAATAATGTCACCAGCGTTATCTGTTGCTGATTTCATAGCAATCATTCGAGCTGCTTGCTCACAAGCAAGATTCTCGACCACACCTTGGTACACTTGAGATTCGACATAACGAACCAATAGTGCATCTAGTAGTGGTTTTGGCTCGGGCTCATAAATGTAGTCCCAAGAATGACTGCGTTTCATTTCTTCGCTATCTGATTTAGGCAAAGGAAGTAATTGATCGATCGTTGGTTCTTGAACCATAGTGTTTTCAAACTTGTTGAACACTACGAACAGGCGATCTAATTCGCCTTCATCATATTTCTTCAGCATAACGCTTACAGAGCCAATCAAGTCTTCAAGGCTTGGACGATCGCCCAGACCTGAAACTTGAGCTGCTACTTTCGCGCCGCTGTTGTTGAAAAATGCTGTTGCTTTAGAACCTACAATTGCAAGCTCTACATCAGCACCTTTCTCAGACCAATCTTTCATGTCGTTCATGGCTTTCTTGAACAAGTTAATGTTCAAACCACCACAAAGACCACGGTCTGTAGAAACGATGATGTAACCAACACGTTTGGCTTCACGTTCCTCAAGATAAGGATGCTTATACTCGAGGCTACCATTAGCCAAATGACCGATCACTTTACGCATTGTTTCTGCATATGGACGAGTAGCTTCCATTGCGTCTTGAGAACGACGCATTTTTGAAGCTGCTACCATTTCCATTGCTTTCGTAATCTTCTGTGTGCTTTTAACACTACCGATTTTATTACGTATCTCTTTTGCGCCGGCCATCGTTACTCTCCGTTAATGGTATGAGGTGGCCCTAAGACCACCTACCAATTACCAGGTCTGGGTTGCCTTGAAATCGTCAACAAGCTTCTTCAGCTCAGCTTCGATTTCTTTATTGAAAGCACCCGTTGTGTCGATCTGTGTTGCTAGATCGGCATATTGACCACGAGCAAACGACAGTAAAGCAGCTTCAAAATCTAGAACTTTTGACAGTTCAACATCTTGAAGGTATCCACGCTCTGCAGCGAAGATTACTAGAGCTTGGTCAAATACAGACATAGGAGCGTATTGCTTCTGCTTCATCAGTTCTGTAACTTTTTGACCGTGGTCTAGTTGCTTCTTAGTCGCTTCATCAAGATCCGATGAGAATTGTGCAAATGCAGCAAGTTCACGGTATTGAGCTAGAGCAGTACGGATACCGCCAGATAGCTTCTTGATGATTTTAGTCTGCGCCGAACCACCTACACGAGAAACTGAGATACCTGGGTCAACAGCTGGACGTACGCCGGCGTTGAATAGCTCAGTTTGTAGGAAGATCTGACCATCAGTAATCGAGATTACGTTCGTTGGTACGAATGCAGATACGTCACCAGCTTGCGTTTCGATGATAGGAAGAGCAGTTAAAGAACCAGTCTTGCCTGTCACTTCGCCGTTAGTGAATTTTTCTACGTATGCTTCGCTTACACGAGCAGCACGCTCTAGTAGACGAGAGTGAAGGTAGAAAACATCACCTGGGAACGCTTCACGACCTGGTGGACGCTTAAGTAGTAGCGAGATTTGACGGTAAGCTACAGCTTGCTTAGATAGGTCATCATAAACAATCAGTGCATCTTCACCGCGATCACGGAAGTATTCGCCCATCGCACAACCAGCATAAGGTGCAAGGTATTGCAGCGCTGCAGATTCAGAAGCCGATGCAACAACAACAACAGTGTTTGCTAGTGCGCCGTGCTCTTCTAGTTTGCGAACTACGTTAGCAATAGTCGACGCTTTTTGGCCGATAGCTACGTAGATAGAGAAAATACCAGAATCTTTTTGGTTAATAATCGCATCGATCGCCATTGCTGTTTTACCAGTCTGACGGTCACCGATTACTAGTTCACGTTGACCACGACCGATAGGGATCATTGAGTCAACAGACTTGTAACCAGTTTGAACAGGTTGATCTACCGATTTACGGTCGATTACACCTGGTGCGATAATTTCTACAGGCGAAGTCAATTTAGCTTCGATTGGACCTTTACCATCAATTGGCTCACCTAGCGTGTTTACAACACGACCAAGCATTTCAGGACCTACTGGTACTTCTAGAATACGACCAGTACCTGTAACTTTCATGCCTTCCTGTAGGTCAGCATACGGGCCCATTACAACAGCACCAACCGAATCACGGTTCAAGTTCAGTGCTAGAGCGTAACGGCCACCCGGTAGTTCGATCATTTCACCTTGCATCACGTCCGCTAGGCCGTGGATGCTAAGGATGCCATCGCTTACAGAAACGATAGTACCTTCATTGCGAGCTTCACTAACAACGTCGAAAGATTCAATACGTTGTTTAATTAGATCGCTAATTTCAGTGGAATTAAGTTGCATGCTCCAATCCCCATTAAGACTGCAATGCATCGCTCAGGCGGTCTAAACGACTGCGCGCTGAGTTATCGATGACTAGGTCTCCGGCTCGAATAATAACTCCACTAAGTAGAGTCTCATCTATACTGCAATTCAGCTGAACTTTGCGCGCAAGGCGCAGTTCCAATTTGCTGATAATGCTTGTGCGTTGTTCTTCAGAAAGTTCAACAGCTGAAGTAACTTCAACGTCGATCTCTTTCTCATACTCTTTTTTGAGTATAAAGAACTCTTTACAAACATCAGGAAAAGCCATTAAGCGGCCATTCTCTGCCATCACTTTAATTAAGTTCTGGCCGAATTCATCAAATTGTTCGCCACAAATTACAATGAATACTTCAGCTAATTTTTCAGCAGTCATAGAACCGCTTAATAAATTGTGAACATCATCATTTTGTGCCACTTCGGCAGCAAAAGTAAGCATTTGACCCCATTGGTCTAGCTCACCTTTATCTACCGCAAAGTCAAACGCTGCTTTAGCATAGGGGCGTGCGATTGTAGTCAAATCAGACATATACAGCCCCTTGCTTTAAAGTTTTGCAGTAATGTTGTTAAGAAGATCATCGTGTACATCTTTATCGATTGTACGCTCAAGGATTTTCTCAGCACCAGCTATAGCCAGAGTTGCGACTTGTTTGCGCAGGTCATCACGGGCACGTGTACGCTCTGCTTCAATTTCTGCTTCAGCTTGCGCTAAGATTTTCTGGCGTTCTGCCTGAGCTTCTTCGCGTGCTTCATCAATAATTTGAGCTTTACGTTTGTTTGCCTGATCAATAACCTCAGTTGCAGTGCGCTTTGCTTCTTTCATTTGCTCAGAAGCGTTGGCTTGTGCCAGGTTCAAGTCTTTAGCAGCGCGTTCAGCGGCTACAAGACCGTCAGCAATTTTTTTCTGACGTTCTTCAATTGCTTGCATGATTGGTGGCCATACATATTTCATGCAGAACCAAACAAACAGTGAAAAAGCAATTGCTTGACCTAGCAGAGTTGCGTTCATATTCACAACAGCTACCCCTCGTTAAGAATCAACTACAAAAATTTAATTAACTATTAAAGAGTTAATTAGCCTGCTAGTTGACCAACAAATGGGTTAGCAAACGTGAATAGTAGTGCGATTACGATACCGATCATTGGAACAGCATCCAGTAGACCAGCGATGATGAACATCTTAACTTGTAGCATTGGAGCCATTTCAGGTTGACGCGCAGCGCCTTCTAGGAATTTACCACCAAGAATAGCAAAACCAATTGCAGTACCTACGGCACAAAGACCAACAATAATAGCAACAGCGATTGCTGAAAAACTTAGTACAGTTTCCATTTACGTTCTCCGATTAACATTAATAGTTAGAATAAAGCTTAAAAATTTTTTAGTGATCACTATCTTCATGAGCCATTGATAAGTAAACGATTGTCAACATCATGAAAACAAACGCTTGAATCAATATAACTAAGATATGGAAGATAGCCCAAGGTAGTGCACCTACCCATTGTAAGTACCACGGTAGCATTGCCGCGATAAGAATAAACACCACCTCACCCGCAAACATATTACCAAATAAACGCATACCTAGAGATAGTGGCTTCGCTAATAACGAAATTACCTCAAGTACCAAGTTAAATGGGATCATGATTGGGTGATTAAATGGATGCAGTGCCAATTCTTTAGCAAACCCGCCTAGGCCTTTCACTTTGATGCTGTAGTAGATCATCAGAGCAAAAACACCCAAAGCCATTGCCATGGTTATATTTACATCAGCTGTAGGAACCACTTTCAAGTAAGGGATACCTAGCCAATGCTCTGCAGGATATGGTAAGAAATCGATAGGCACTAAGTCCATCAAGTTCATAATGATAATCCAGCAGAATATAGTCAGTGCTAGTGGGGCAATCAGAGGGTTGCGACCATGGAAAGTTTCTTTAACGTTGTCGCCAACGAATTCCACTACCATTTCAACAAAACACTGAAGCTTACCAGGTACACCTACTGTTGCTTTCTTAGCGACTGAGCGAAAAACCCAAAGGAATAACATCCCTGTCAACACCGAAAAAAACAGACTGTCTATATGTACGTTCCAGAAACTTGTCTCCTCTACAAGACCAAACTTAGCTAAAGAAAGGTTTTGTAAATGGTGTTCAATGTATCCGGATGCTGTTGGCGCAGCCATAACTCATCCTATTTTTTATTGTTAATGAAAAGCACTGGCGCAAAGATATTAATACCTAGAACCAGTAAATAGGTCAGTTTGAGGGGAATTAATTCCACCTGCATATACATGTAGACAATAGAGAATAGTAGAACTGTGATAAGGATCTTTAGTGCTTCGCCTGCGTAAAACGACGCCGCAACTAACTTAGTTGCGCGAGCTCCACAAAATAGGAAAGCACACACACAAAAAACCACATTCGCGATGACAAAAATACCGCCACCAACCAATGCAGCAAAACCCCAATCAGGATTAACAGCTAAACCTAACCCTATCGCCACTAATATAACCGCGCTAAGCTCGATCAATAACATTTGCTTTGCAAGCACTCGTCCTGGTCTTGCTAACGCCGCTACCATGTATTCGTTCCTCTTTAAGCCCACTTTACCACTCGCTTAAAAGCGTGCTGAGAAATTGGCGAAAATTATACGTTCAGCCAAATTGATTGCAATAAGAATGCAGCAATCATTTACATTTCTGTATACAAACCGACAACTTTTGTAAGAAATTACTTGTTTATTTCATAATTGACCTAAATCAATTATCTCATTTAGTACTCTAGTTTAGCAATAAGTTGCTCTAATTTGTGAGGCTCATCAAGAGTAATTGTCACTTTTGACTTACCGCTAACAGAACGAGTAACTGAAACGTTTGCTTGCAATTTTTCCGTGAGTCTTCGTGAAAGTTCGATGGCCTCAGTGTCTTCGGGCTTCGATTCAGCTTCAACGTCTGGTTTTAAGCACTTTTTGACAAGTTGCTCAGTTTGACGCACGGTCATTTTTTTGGTTGCTGCAGTATTCGCTGCCTCAACCTGGGTAACACCTTCAAGCGCAAGCAGTGCTCTAGCATGCCCCATTTCTAGTTGTTTACTGGAAACTAAACCTTTTACTTCATTTTCGAGCTGATTTAGACGTAATAAGTTACTAACGGTAGCTCTGGATTTACCAATCACATCGGCGACCTGCTGATGTGTCAGTGAAAACTCGTTCTGCAAGCGCTCTAGCGCTTGTGATTCTTCGATAACATTCAGATCTTCACGTTGAATGTTCTCGATCAATGCCATCGCAATCGCGGCCTTGTCTTCTACTCTCTTGATCAAGCATGGAACTTGTTTAAGACCAGCTTGACGAGCCGCTCTCCAACGACGTTCACCAGCAATAATCTCAAATTGGTCGTGCGCTAAAGGGCGTACAACGATCGGTTGGATAATGCCTTGAGATTGGATAGATACCGCTAACTCTTCTAGCGCTTCCGGCGCAATATCCTTACGCGGTTGATATACACCTGGCTTTAAGCAACCGACAGCAAGTTCGATGAGCTCACCATCAGCCGATAACGCTTGACTATGAGAAGCTACTTGTTGTTTTTCACGAGCCAGAGAGCTAGTTGCAAGCAATGCATCTAGCCCCTTTCCTAAACCGCGCTTAGACATTGAGCGAATTCCTTTGGTTAGACCTATACTGGGACTTCTTCACGACGCAACATTTCGCCTGCAAGAGCAAGATATGCCTTCGCTCCTGCGGAATATTTGTCGTAGTACATTGCTGGCTTGCCATGACTAGGCGCTTCTGCCAGACGCACATTTCTAGGGATAACAGTTCGGTAGACTTTGCTACCAAAATGTTTTTTGAGTTGATCAGATACTTCGTTCGATAAGCGGTTACGAGGATCGTACATAGTACGTAG
The DNA here is from genome assembly GCF_054960695.1 of Vibrio sp. PSi01. Classification (NCBI taxonomy): domain Bacteria; kingdom Pseudomonadati; phylum Pseudomonadota; class Gammaproteobacteria; order Vibrionales; family Vibrionaceae; genus Vibrio; species Vibrio sp. PSi01. The sequence continues at coordinate 35,635 of NZ_JBHNYN010000023.1, read as the reverse complement.
AAGACCTTCGATCTTAAGATTCTCGTTTACTACCGCAGCGAGTTTACTGATGGTATCCATCAACGCAGTCAAACCTTCCAATGCAAAATATTCACATTGCATCGGAACCAATACGGAATCAGCCGCAGCCATCGCATTGATTGTAAGCAGGTTTAAAGAAGGTGGGCAATCGATAAAGATGAAATCATAGTTATCGCGAACTGATGCGAGCGCGTTCTTAAGACGAACTTCACGAGCAAACACTTCCATTAATTTGATTTCTGCCGCAGTCACATCACCGTTTGCGGCGATGAGGTCATAATTGCCAGATGTACTCCGACAAACTACCTCATCAAATGGGGTGTCTTCAACCAACAAATCGTAAGCAGTTGCTTCAACCTGATACTTGTCGACACCGCTCGCCATAGTGGCATTACCTTGAGGATCGAGGTCAACAACCAATATCTTGCGTTTTGTTGCCGCCATTGATGCTGCCAAATTAATGCAAGTTGTTGTTTTTCCTACGCCACCTTTCTGGTTGGCAATTGCTACTATTTTACCCACTATGGCCTCGCTGATTATCCCTGACGCGATAAAGTAACTAGATGACGCTCTCCATCAAGCTCTGGTACTTGCAAAGCTTTAATGTCTGTCACTGAACACCATTCAGGTAACAGATCAATTTCGTCTCTAGGATGTTGTCCTTTAAGAGCCAAAAATACACCGGATTGCTCTTTAGGTAAATGGTGACACCACTCTACCATGTCTGTCATTGACGCAAACGCACGACTGAGCACTGCATCAAACTTTTCTTCAGGTTGAAATTCTTCAACGCGACTTTGAACCGGTACTACGTTGTCGATACCCAGCTCATGAATCACCTGCTTGATGAAACGAATACGCTTACCTAAGCTATCTAACAAGTAAAACTCACGGTCAGGGTTCATGATTGAGAGCGGAATCCCAGGAAGACCAGGGCCGGTACCGACATCAATAAAGCGCTTGCCTTGTAAGTGAGTGCTAACAATGATGCTATCTAAGATATGTTTCACCATCATTTCTTGCGGGTCACGAACAGACGTTAAATTATAGGCCTTGTTCCATTTATTGAGTAACTCAACGTAGCCCACTAATTGGCTACGTTGTTTTTCCGATACTTCAAGTTCAGTCTGGCCAATCAGGTGATCCAGTTTTTCGCGCAATACGCTCATTATGCTTCCTCACCTTTTTTCAACAGGCCATGCTTTTTCAGATAAACCAACAAAATCGAGATTGCAGCAGGTGTAATACCAGAGATACGCGATGCAATACCGATCGAGTCAGGTTTAGCGGTAGTTAGTTTTAGAACCACTTCATTAGAAAGCCCTTTTACCTTGCTGTAGTCGATGTCAGCCGGCAGTTTGGTGTTTTCATGACGCAGTGATTTTTCAATTTCATCTTGTTGACGCTGGATATAACCATCGTACTTTACTTGGATCTCAACTTGCTCAGACGCTTGTTGATCTTCCAGTGCCGGACCAAAACGATCCAATGCAGTTAGCTGTGAATAAGTCATTTCAGGGCGACGAAGAAGATCTTCACCGCTCGCTTCACGAGACATTGGTGTTTTAAGAATTTGGTTCAGTTGATCAATATCTTCAGATTTAGGATTAATCCACGTTTCTTTCAGACGTTGACGCTCTTTCTCCATGTTTTCTACTTTCTCATTGAATCGAGCCCAACGAGCGTCATCCACCAAGCCAAGTTCACGTGATTTTTCCGTCAAACGGATATCAGCGTTGTCTTCACGAAGGAGCAAACGGTATTCCGCGCGAGACGTAAACATACGGTAAGGTTCTTTGGTGCCCATCGTCGATAAGTCATCGATAAGAACGCCCATGTAAGCTTGATCGCGACGCGGGCTCCAGCCTTCTTTGCCTTGAGTAAACAAACTTGCATTGAGACCTGCCATCAAGCCTTGTGCAGCTGCTTCTTCGTAGCCAGTGGTACCGTTGATTTGACCCGCAAAGAATAGACCTTTAATAAACTTAGTTTCGTAAGTCAGCTTAAGGTCGCGAGGATCAAAGAAATCGTACTCAATCGCATAGCCAGGGCGAACGATATGAGCATTTTCAAAGCCCTTCATCGAACGAACAATTTGAACCTGTACATCAAACGGTAGACTGGTAGAGATACCATTCGGGTATAGCTCATGAGTCGTTAGACCCTCAGGTTCGATAAAAATTTGGTGACTGTTCTTATCAGCAAAACGCATCACTTTGTCTTCAATCGAAGGACAGTAGCGAGGGCCAATACCTTCAATCACACCCGCGTACATTGGGCTGCGATCTAGGTTAGCGCGAATAACGTCATGCGTATTTTCATTGGTATGCGTGATGTAACATGGAATTTGACGAGGCTGTTGAGTTCGGCTACCCATGAACGAGAAAACAGGCGTCGGGTTATCACCGTGCTGAACCTCAAGCTCAGAAAAATCAACGCTACGCGCATCGATACGAGGGGGTGTACCTGTTTTCAGGCGATCAACTCGGAATGGAAGATCACGAAGACGGTCAGCAAGTGCGATCGATGGTGGATCACCGGCTCGACCACCAGAAGAACTTTCCATACCAATATGGATCTTTCCGCCTAGGAAGGTGCCAACAGTCAGTACCACAGCATCAGCGCGGAACTTAAGGCCCATCTGCGTCACCACACCGACCACTTGATCTTGTTCAACGATCAAATCATCAACCGATTGTTGGAACAAAGTTAGGTTTGGTGTGTTTTCAAGAGCATTTCGAACAAAAGCTTTGTAAAGTGCGCGGTCAGCTTGTGCACGAGTCGCACGAACTGCAGGGCCTTTTGATGCGTTCAATGTTCTGAACTGAATACCTGCATGATCAATAGCTTGCGCCATTAATCCACCCATTGCATCGACCTCTTTAACCAAATGGCCCTTACCGATCCCGCCAATAGCTGGGTTGCAAGACATTTGTCCTAACGTATCGATATTATGAGTAAGTAATAACGTACTTTGACCAGTACGTGCAGATGCGAGTGCGGCTTCCGTTCCTGCATGGCCACCACCAACAACGATGACGTCAAATTTTTCGTGATAAAGCATGAACCAACCTCAGGTATTCAAATGTTTTCTAGACAGATAAAAAGGAGCGATATTCTACCTGTTTTCATAGCTTGAGAAAACGTTTTTGGAATTTTTCGAAAAAGCAGTTTTTAATTAATATAGATAAGATCTTTAAAGAGATCTTTTATTAGATCTATTATTAGGATTGAGGGTGTCTGTGGATAAGTCAAAAATGATCAACAAGATCATGGATCTTTTTTGGATCAAACTATGTGATCTAACTTTGATCATGATGAGGATTAGCTGGGATCAAAATGGCTACTTATTCACAGGGTGAAATTAGTCTAAAACTTGTTATTTGGATAACTATAGGTTAATCACCGTATATGTATGATCTTATCCACAGAAGAAATTGAAAATAAATGGATAGTTTTTAATTTTTTTGGAAAAAGTTATTCACAATCACGATATTCAGAGGCAAAAAAAGCGGCATAAGCCGCTTTTTGGGATATAGGAGAGTTTAAAACTGGTCACTATGATCGTTAAACCATGCTTCTGCAGCGTCTTCAGGTACCGGAGTTTCCAGTACATCGATGGTAAAACAGTCAGAAATAGGGTGGGCACCGAGCTCTTTCAGCAAGCTGTGGACTGATTTTCCCGCCAAACAGAAGGTATCGTAACTTGAATCCCCAAGCGCTACGACAGCAAAGCGAATCTGACTTAAATCTGGTGATTGCTGGGTCAATGCGTCGATAAACGGCTTAATATTATCTGGAAACTCGCCAGCACCATGAGTTGAAGTCACTAACAACCAGAAGCCTTGTTGGGGAATGTCATCGTATTCCGGCTGGTTATGAAGGGTTATCTCTTGACCTTGCTCTTCAAGAAGATCATTAAGGTGATCGCCAACGTACTCAGCACCACCTAAGGTACTGCCTGTAATAATGTGGATCATTAAACTGTCCTTACTAAAGAAAAGGCCAGCATAAGCCGGCCTTTAAAGATTATTTGCCAATACAGAATGAAGAGAAGATGCGACCTAATAAGTCATCTGAACTAAATTCACCCGTGATCTCATTAAGATGTTGCTGAGTGATTCGAAGCTCTTCTGCCAAGATCTCTCCGGCCATATAACCTTCAAGCTGTTGTTGGCCGATGTCCAAGTGCTCTGATGCACGTTCTAAGGCGTCTAAGTGACGACGACGTGCCATGAAACCGCCCTCATTCCCACCAGCAAATCCCATGCACTCTTTAAGGTGGCTGCGCAATGCGTCGACCCCTTCGCCTGTTTTCGCTGATAAGCGAATTAGAGTGGGATCGTTAACGTGGCAAATACCTAGTTCTTCACTGGTTTGATCCGCTTTATTTCGGATCACTGTCATACCGATATTATTTGGTAGTCGATCAACGAAATCTGGCCAGATATCTTGCGGGTCAGTTGCGTCTGTTGTGGTGCCATCGACCATAAATAAAACTCGGTCTGCCTGAGCAATTTCTTCCCAAGCTCGTTCAATACCAATTTTTTCTACTTCATCTGAAGCATCACGCAGGCCTGCGGTATCAATAATATGCAGTGGCATACCATCAATATGGATATGTTCACGCAGTACATCACGTGTGGTGCCTGCAATATCGGTCACAATTGCAGATTCTTTGCCTGATAATGCATTCAATAAGCTCGATTTCCCCGCATTTGGGCGCCCGGCTATCACCACCTTCATGCCTTCACGCATGATGGCACCTTGATTGGCTTCTTGGCGCACGGCTTCCAGATTGTCGATGATAGCCTGTAAGTCAGCACTTACTTTACCGTCGGCAAGAAAATCAATTTCTTCTTCAGGGAAATCGATAGCCGCTTCAACATAGATTCGTAGGTGTATCAGTGAATCAACCAGCGTGTTAATGCGTTTAGAGAACTCACCTTGTAGAGACTGTAGTGCCGATTTTGCCGCCTCTTCCGAACTTGCATCAATTAAATCAGCAATGGCTTCGGCTTGCGTTAAGTCCATCTTGTCGTTCAAGAAGGCACGCTCTGAGAACTCACCAGGACGTGCAGCACGCACGCCTGTGATAGTTAGGATGCGTTTGATTAGCATGTCCATAACCACTGGTCCGCCGTGACCTTGCAGCTCTAACACGTCTTCGCCAGTAAACGAATGTGGGTTAGGGAAGTAAAGCGCGATACCTTGGTCGAGTTCGATGCCATCCTGAGATTTAAACGGCAGGTACTCCGCATAGCGAGGCTTGAGTGTTTTGCCTGTTACTTCTAATGCAACCTGAGTGGCCAGTGGGCCGGAAACGCGGATAATACCTACGCCACCACGGCCAGGCGCGGTCGCTTGAGCAACAATCGTATCTGTAGTCATAGTTGTGCCTGCTAGCATGTGAAAGCCACAATGGGGCGTTCACGATTAATCAATTAGCTGAATTGTAATCAGCTAAAAACAAAAAGGCGACCTTTTGGTCGCCTTTCTTTATCTCTTTCTGTTATCGAACTTACTTAGAATGTAAGCCTTTCTTTTCCAGCGCGCGATAGATAAGCGTTTGCTGAATCAGAGTTACGATGTTCGATACTAGCCAGTAAAGAACCAGACCTGAAGGGAAGAACAGGAAGAAGAATGTGAACATAACCGGCATAAAGGTCATGATCTTCTGCTGCATCGGATCCGTTACAGTTGTCGGGCTCATCTTCTGGATTAGGAACATTGAAGCACCCATCAGAAGTGGCAAAATGTAGTATGGGTCTTGTGCTGAAAGGTCAGTAATCCAACCGAAGAACGGTGAATGACGCAGTTCAACTGACTCCATTAGTGCCCAGTATAGTGAAATGAAGATAGGCATTTGTAGAAGGATAGGTAAACAGCCACCCAGTGGGTTTACTTTTTCTTTCTTGTAAAGCTCCATCATTTCTTGGCTCATGCGTTGACGGTCGTCGCCAATACGCTCACGCATTGCAGTCAGCTTAGGCTGAAGCATACGCATTTTCGCCATAGACGTGTACTGAGCTTTCGTTAGTGGGTACATAGCACCACGAACGATGAACGTTAGACAGATGATTGCCAGACCCCAGTTCACAACGATGCCTTGAATGAACGAAAGCAGAGTATGAAGTGGTTTAGCAATGAACCATAACCAACCGTAGTCAACTACTAGGTCTAGGTTTGGTGCAACAGCAGCCATTTGGTCTTGAAGTTTAGGACCAACCCAAAGCGTTGCTTTAAAGCTTGCTTCGTCGCCAGTAGCAATGGTTTTGTTCGGCATGCGAACACCGATGTCGCCAAGGTTACCAATGACACGAGTGTAAAGGTTGCTGCCTGCTTCGTCGCGTGGAATCCATGCACTTGCAAAGTAGTGCTGAATCATCGCTGCCCAACCTTGACCATTTGCTAGGTTAAGAGACAGGTTGCGATCTTGCATGTCGTCGAAGCTGTATTTTTTATAGCGTGTATCTTCCGTAGAGTAAGCACCACCACGGTAAGTTGGCATTGTTAGGCTACCACCGTCGTCCATAACGTTCTGACGTAGGTGAGCGTACATGCCGAATGTCGCGTTGTTACCAGAGTTGTTTACTACATCGTATTCAACATCCATTGCGTAGCTACCACGCTTAAGGACGAATGTTTTCGTGTACTCAAGGCCGTTCGCTTGGTAAGTCATCGGGATGCGTAGTTCATCCTGACCATCAGCAAGTGTGAAGCTATCTGCTGAAACTGTGTAGCTAGGGCGGTTTGTGCTGCTTAGGTCGATACCTTGAGGACCCACTAGACCGCTTTGAGCGATAAATTGGTGACCTGGTTCGTTCTTAAGAAGAACAAAAGTATCTTCAGAATCGAACTCTGCAGAGTAATCATTTAGATTTGCTTTAACGACATCACCACCAACCGTATCAATTGACAGAGTCAGTACATCAGTTGTTACTGTGATAGTTTTTGCAGAAGCAACTTGGCCCGGAGCTGGGTCTAGATCATCTGCATAAGATGGCGCTGGTAGGGTGCTGCCAGATTGTGCCTGCTCAATCGCTTGTGGAGCCGGGTTCTTAGCTACATTCCATTGTTGGAAAAGTAGGAAAGAAACCAAAGCCAATGCGATTAACAGGATATTACGTTGAGAATCCATCGTTATTTATCTCTGTCTTGTTTTTGGACTGGTGGAACGGGGTCAAAGCCCCCTTCGTTCAAAGGATGGCATTTTAATAGACGTTTGCCTGATAACCAACACCCTTTTACAAAACCGTGAGCTTTCAACGCTTCTATCGCATATAAAGAGCAGGTTGGAGTAAATCGGCAGCGTGGGCCGATGAGTGGACTAATAAACCATCTATAAAAATAGATGGGTATTAGCGCTATCCACGCGAAGGGCGAGACAGGCGAAGCCATAATTTGTCGAGTAGCTTGAACATTTCTTCATTGCTTAAATCTTGCGCGCTCTTTTTAGCGATTACAACATAATCTTTGTTAGGAAGTTTGTGTTGAATGTTACGAAAGCTTTCACGAGTAAGACGCTTGAATCGGTTACGACCCACGGCGGTTTTAATCTGTTTTTTCGGAACGGCTAATCCAAGGCGAGGATTTGAAAGAGAGTTATTTCGGGCAATGATGGTGAAATGAGGGGAGCCAGCTCGATGAGCTTGCTTGAAGACATTCTGATAATGTTCGGGAGTTAACAAGCGTAACTCCCGACCGAAGGCTAGCTTATTCAAAATAATCAAAGATTACTTAGAAAGACGCTTACGGCCTTTTGCACGACGTGCATTGATTGTTGCGCGACCGTTCTTAGTAGCCATGCGAGCACGGAAACCGTGAGTACGCTTACGCTTTAGAACTGTAGGTTGAAAAGTGCGTTTCATTGTAATTACCTTACTGATCAGTAGTTTTAGGTTTTTGTTAAACCCGGCGTGGGCATTTTTTCTCTTCTTTATATAAGAAAGGAAAACCGACGCCTCTCAACAAAGAGGCGGAATTGTAATCACTGTCACAAAAAGTGTCAATGATTGGGTTAACTAAAATTCCGGTCGGGGGATTATACGTAGAATAACTAAAATCACAAGGATCCTTAGTCGATCCCAACCTTATTTAAGAATTTTTTTAATTTTGGATCCTGTGGATTACCAAAAATATCCTGTGGAGATCCCTGCTCGACAATGTGGCCATCGGCCATGAAGATCACTCGGTCTGCGACCTCTCTAGCGAACTGCATTTCATGGGTAACCACCAGCATAGTTTGATGCTGATTTGCTAATTTTTTCATGAGGTTAAGTACTTCACCAACCCATTCAGGATCGAGCGCTGAAGTAGGCTCATCGAACAACAAAAGCTCTGGTTGAAGGGCCATTGCTCGGCCGATCCCAACGCGTTGTTGTTGACCTCCAGAAAGCGCAGCTGGGTAGCTATCTGCTTTTTCTCCTAGACCAATATCATCGAGTATTTGTTGCGCTTTTTCATGGGCTTGCTTCTTTTTCCAACCTCGAACGGTAATCAAACCTTCAGCAATATTCTGCTTCGCAGTTTGGTGAGCAAATAACGCATAGTTTTGGAATACAAAACCGGTCTTACGGCGCAGTGCCAGCACCTCTGCTTTGGTATGTTTCTTAGTATCAACCTTGATATCGTCAATCGAAATCGTACCTTGATCGGCTTGCTCGAGAAAATTTACGCAACGTAGCAGTGTGGACTTACCTGTTCCACTCGAACCTATGATGACAATTATCTCACCTTGTTTGATTTCAAGGTCGATCCCTTTCAATACTTCGGTGTCACCAAACTGCTTGTGGATATTTTGTAATTTGATCATCGTACATACGCCTTATTCAGTTTCACTTCGGCCCAAATTTGAATACGAGTGAGGATAACGACCACGCCCCAATAAATCAGCGCTACAGCTAAGAAAGCCTCGAAGAAGCGGAAACTTGAAGACGCTTCCATCTGAGCTTTGGCCATGATTTCGGCTACACCTAGGGTGAATGCAAGTGAAGTCGATTTGATCATGTCGATGAAGTAGTTCATCAATGAAGGCAATGCCACGCGAGTTGCTTGCGGTAAGACGACTCGTCGCATTGCTTGGCTAGTTGTCATGCCTACAGACAAACTGGCTTCCATTTGGCTGCGATCAATACCAATAATCGCGGCACGAATACTCTCTGCCATATAAGCGGCAAAGTGAAGGGTTAAACCAATCACGGCCGCGCCAAACGCATCGAGTCCAACCATCCACGGAAATACCTGCGGTAGGCCGTAGTATAGAAGGAACAACTGTACTAGCAGCGGAGTTCCGCGAAAGAAGCTAATATACAGCTGACTCAGTTGATCGAGCACTGGGATTTTGAATACACGAATATTTGCCAATATCAAAGACAGGATAAGAGCAAAGAACAAACCCCAGGTCGCCATCTCCATGGTTGTGCCAAGATACTTCAGCAGTATTGGCAGTAGCTCTAGCATGTAATTAAAGTCAAATCCCATAATCTATCTCGTATTTTTATTGGAAGTGTTGTTTGGAAATACTGTTATATCAGGCTTTTTAATCTGAACTCAAAAGCAAAAAGCCCACCGCTGTGTAAAGCAGTGGGCTTTGAATGGAGAAAGTGAGTAATTACTTATGAGTAATATCCGCACCAAACCATTTCTGAGAGATACTTTCTAACGTACCATCTTCGCGCATTGCTGCTAATGCTTTATTTACTTCTGCTTGCAGTTTTTTACCGTTGTCGTTGTCAACGAAAGGCCAAGCGTTTTCAATTGTTTCGAATGGTTGTCCCGCTAGCTGTAATGGTAGACCTGTCTTCTTGATAAGTTCTAGTGCTGATAGGCGATCCATAACGAACGCATCTGCACGGCCAAGAGCGACATCATGCTCAATACCTGTATCGTAGGTTTTCACATTGATTTTGCCATCTTTGTCGTAGCTGCGCAGCAGTTGCTCAAAGTTTGAGCCAAGGTTTACCGCAACCGTCTTACCATCTAGGTCTTCGATTCCTTTGATGCTGTCATTACCTTTACGAACGGTAATTTGTGCGCCGTCTACTACGTAAGGGTCTGCGAAAAGATATTTCGCTTTACGCGCATCCGTCATTGTAATTTGGTTTGAAATGGTATCAATTCGACCCGTTTCAAGAAGACCAAACAGACCAGAGAAGTTTGCCGTTACGTATTCAACGTTGTAATCGTTACGCTTACCGATCTCATCCCATAAATCCACTTCAAAACCTTGTAGTTGGTCTTGTTTAACGAACGTAAACGGGAAATAGCGACCAGACATACCGACTTTAACTTCAGTCGCAGCTTGAACAGTAGCAGCAGAGAGTGCGATAGCCGCAATTGCAGCCTTAATCCAGTTATTCATTTGGTAACTCCTTATATTTATGGGATTGGATGTTACTGGGAAAATGCTCTCTAGAATAAATAACCAGATGTTATTAACCATAACCAGATTGAATTCCCATTTTGGGGATAACTAGTAAGGATCCGGGCATAAGTGGATCATTATGTGAGTAAATTAGGGGCAAGATGTGTGGATCCACCGATAAATTACAAATTTATTGTGAATAACTTGGATCTTATTCACTGGATCTGTGATCAATTGCTGGTGATCTGACTTATCAACAGGTAAAATTAGCAGTCATTTCATATTACTTAAATAGAGTGAGGGCACCGTGTCATCTTCGCTTTGGTTGCAGTGTTTGCAACAGCTTCAAGAAGAGTTACCAGCTACAGAATTCAGTATGTGGGTTCGTCCGTTACAAGCGGAACTCAATGACAATACTCTAACTCTATTTGCACCGAACCGTTTCGTACTCGATTGGGTTCGCGATAAGTATCTAAATAGCATTAACCGTTTACTGCAAGAATATTGTGGTAACGATATCCCACATCTGCATTTTGAAGTGGGAAGCAAGCGCGTGATTGCTCCTAAACCTGCGACACCAGCACCGGCGCGTACACGTACGGCAGCCGATGTGGCCGCTGAGTCATCCGCACCTGCGCAGTTACAAGCTCGTAAGCCTGTTCACAATATCTGGCGCGATGAAGAGCCTGTGGCGGTTGACCTTAACCACCGTTCAAACGTGAACCCAAAGCATAAGTTTAATAACTTTGTTGAAGGTAAGTCGAACCAACTGGGTTTGGCTGCGGCACGTCAGGTTTCTGATAACCCAGGAACAGCTTATAACCCGTTGTTTTTGTATGGTGGTACTGGTTTAGGTAAAACGCACTTGTTGCATGCGGTGGGTAATGCCATTGTCGATAATAAACCGAATGCTAAAGTGGTTTACATGCACTCCGAGCGCTTTGTTCAAGACATGGTGAAAGCGCTCCAAAACAATGCGATCGAAGAATTTAAACGTTACTACCGTAGTGTTGATGCTTTGCTTATCGATGATATCCAATTCTTCGCTAATAAAGAGCGCTCTCAAGAAGAGTTCTTCCATACCTTTAACGCACTGCTTGAAGGCAACCAACAGATCATCCTAACTTCTGACCGTTATCCTAAAGAGATCAACGGGGTAGAGGATCGCCTTAAATCTCGCTTCGGTTGGGGTTTGACGGTTGCGATTGAGCCACCAGAGCTTGAAACGCGGGTTGCTATCTTGATGAAGAAAGCAGAAGACCACCAAATCCACCTTGCGGATGAAGTGGCTTTCTTTATTGCTAAGCGTCTACGTTCTAACGTTCGTGAACTGGAAGGCGCATTGAACCGTGTTATCGCGAATGCGAACTTCACTGGTCGCCCGATTACGATCGATTTCGTACGTGAAGCACTGCGTGACCTACTTGCACTGCAAGAGAAATTGGTCACCATTGATAATATTCAGAAGACAGTAGCCGAGTACTACAAAATCAAAGTAGCCGATCTCTTGTCGAAACGTCGCTCTCGTTCTGTTGCTCGTCCACGTCAATTGGCGATGGCTCTGGCTAAAGAGCTAACAAACCACAGCTTGCCTGAGATTGGCGATGCATTCGGTGGCCGTGACCACACGACTGTACTGCATGCTTGTCGTAAAATTGCTCAGCTGCGTGAAGAGAGCCACGACATTAAAGAAGATTATTCGAACTTGATTCGTACCCTTTCTTCTTAATACACAGTATTCTTAACCTTAATAAGCAGAATCTTGGCCACGTACTATTACGCAGTGCCATTTAGACCGTAAGAGCAAGATATGAAATTTACCATTGAACGTAGTCACCTGATTAAGCCATTACAACAAGTATCTGGCGCACTCGGTGGCAGGCCAACGCTTCCAATTCTAGGAAACCTACTAATTAAAGTAGAAGATAACGTGTTGTCGATGACAGCGACGGATCTAGAAGTTGAATTGATCAGCCGTGTAACGCTTGAAGGTGATTTCGAAGCGGGCAGCATTACTGTGCCTTCACGTAAGTTCCTAGATATTTGCCGTGGTTTGCCTGACAGCTCAGTGATCACTGTGGTATTGGATGGTGACCGTATTCAGGTTCGCTCTGGTCGTAGCCGTTTCTCATTGGCAACATTACCAGCGGCAGATTTTCCAAACATTGAAGACTGGAGCAGTGAAGTTGAAGTGTCTGTGACACAGGCTGAGCTACGCGGTCTTATCGAGAAAACCCAATTCTCAATGGCGAACCAGGATGTTCGTTACTACCTCAACGGCATGTTGTTTGAGATTGAAGGTTCTATCTTACGCAGCGTAGCGACTGATGGTCACCGTATGGCAGTATCTCAAGCGCAATTGGGTGCTGACTTTGCCCAGAAGCAGATCATTGTTCCCCGTAAAGGTGTTCAAGAGCTAGTGAAGTTATTGGATGCGCCTGAACAGCCTGTAACGCTGCAAATTGGCAACTCTAATGTGCGTGCTGAAGTGAACAACTATGTCTTTACTTCTAAGCTCGTTGATGGTCGTTTCCCTGATTATCGCCGCGTAATGCCGCAAAATACTACCAAGACACTTGAAGCCGGTTGTGATGAATTACGCTCCGCATTTTCTCGTGCAGCGATTCTGTCGAATGAAAAATTCCGTGGTGTTCGAGTTAATCTTGTGGATAGCGAGATGCGTATTACAGCGAACAACCCAGAACAAGAAGAAGCAGAAGAAGTGCTAGATGTTAACTTCGACGGTGACGCGCTAGAGATTGGCTTTAACGTAAGCTACGTATTGGATGTTCTGAACACACTGCGTTGTGAACAAGTTCGTATCTCAATGTCAGACGCTAATGCGAGTGCCTTGATTGAAAATGCACAAGATGACAGCGCGATGTACGTTGTTATGCCAATTCGTTTATAAGCTGCAATATGTTGACCTACCGAGTCGTGATTGAAGATTAATATGAAGACGTTATGCCTTTATCGCGCTTAATCGTTAAGCAATTTAGAAATATAGAAGCCTGTGACATTCAACCGTCATCAGGCTTTAACTTTCTTATAGGGGCTAACGGTAGCGGCAAAACCAGTGTCCTGGAAGCGGTGTATCTGCTCGGACATGGTCGCTCATTCAAAAGCTCATTAACCGGTCGTATCATTCAAAATGAGTGTAGCGAACTGTTTGTTCATGGCCGTTTTATGACCTCGGATCAATTTGAGCTGCCAATTGGCATTAATAAGCAGCGCGATGGCACGACAGAGGTTAAAATAAGCGGTCAAACTGGGCAAAAATTAGCTCAGCTAGCTCAAGTATTACCATTGCAGTTGATTCATCCTGAAGGGTTTGATTTACTGACGGATGGACCTAAACATCGCCGGGCATTCATTGATTGGGGAGTTTTCCATAGTGAGTCTGGTTTTTATGATGCATGGGGCAGGGTCAAGCGACTCAATAAACAGCGTAATGCATTATTGAAAACGGCAACGAATTATCGAGAGCTAAGCTATTGGGATCAAGAATTAGCCCGTTTAGCAGAAAGCATCAGCCAATGGCGCGCTACCTACGTTGAGCAGTTAAAAGAAGTGGCAGAGGAAATCTGTGCGACCTTCCTTCCTGAGTTTGAGATAAAGATTAACTACTATCGTGGTTGGGATAAAGACACCCCATACGCTGAGATATTAGAAAAGAATTTTGAAAGGGATCAGCAGCTTGGTTACACATTTAGTGGGCCAAACAAAGCGGATCTAAAGATAAAAGTGAACGGCACTCCAGTGGAAGATGTCTTGTCACGAGGTCAATTGAAGTTGATGGTGTGCGCGTTGCGCGTAGCACAAGGGCAGCACCTCACCCAAATGACAGGTAAGCAGTGCATCTATTTAATAGATGACTTCGCTTCCGAATTAGATAGCCAACGCCGAGCACGTCTTGCTGAGTGTTTAAAGGCGACTAAGGCTCAAGTTTTTGTAAGCTCTATTACCGCTGATCAGATTGCTGATATGCATGACGAAAATAGCAGGATGTTTCATGTGGAACATGGCAAAATAGAGCAAGGATAATTAGTCAGAGAGTAACTATGTCAGATAATTACGATTCATCGAGTATTAAAGTACTGAAGGGTCTGGATGCGGTACGTAAGCGTCCTGGAATGTACATTGGCGACACGGATGATGGTACCGGTCTGCACCACATGGTTTTTGAGGTGGTAGATAACTCTATTGATGAAGCGCTAGCTGGTCACTGTAATGACATTATTGTAACTATCCATGAAGATAGTTCTGTGTCTGTAAGCGATGACGGCCGTGGTATCCCAACAGAATTGCACCCAGAAGAAAACGTATCAGCAGCAGAAGTAATCATGACGGTTCTTCACGCTGGTGGTAAGTTCGATGATAACTCGTACAAGGTATCTGGTGGTCTGCATGGTGTTGGTGTTTCAGTAGTTAACGCACTTTCTAAGCAAGTTACTCTTACTATCCACCGTGGTGGCAAAATCCACACTCAAACCTACAGCCACGGTGAGCCTCAAGCGCCACTAGCTGTTATCGGTGACACGGATAAAACCGGTACAGAGATTCGTTTCTGGCCGAGTGAAGAAACCTTCACTAACATCGAGTTCCATTATGATATTTTAGCTAAGCGTCTACGTGAGCTATCATTCTTGAACTCAGGTGTGTCAATTAAGCTGATTGACGAGCGCGAAGAAGACAAAATGGATCACTTCGAATACGAAGGCGGTATCCAAGCGTTTGTTGAGCACCTTAATACTAACAAAACGCCAATCATCCAAAAAATCTTCCACTTTAACTCTGAGCGTGAAGACGGTATTACCGTTGAAGTTGCGATGCAGTGGAATGATGGCTACCAAGAAAACATCTACTGTTTCACCAACAACATCCCTCAACGCGATGGTGGTGCTCACTTAGCAGGTTTCCGTGCTGCACTAACTCGTACATTGAATAGCTTCATGGACAAAGAAGGCTTCTCGAAGAAAGCGAAGACTTCAACATCAGGTGATGATGCTCGTGAAGGTTTGACGGCGATTGTTTCGGTGAAAGTGCCAGATCCTAAGTTCTCAAGCCAAACTAAAGACAAGCTGGTTTCTTCAGAAGTGAAGTCTGCCGTAGAGTCTACTATGGGTGAGAAATTGTCTGAGTTCCTCATTGAGAATCCAGGTGAAGCGAAAATCGTTTGTTCGAAAATTATCGATGCAGCACGAGCTCGTGATGCAGCGCGTAAAGCGCGTGAGATGACACGTCGTAAAGGCGCATTAGATTTAGCAGGCCTTCCAGGTAAACTCGCTGACTGTCAGGAAAAAGATCCTGCACTGTCTGAACTGTATATTGTGGAAGGAGACTCTGCTGGCGGATCAGCTAAGCAGGGGCGTAACCGTAAGAACCAAGCAATCCTACCGCTTAAAGGTAAAATCCTTAACGTAGAGAAAGCACGTTTCGATAAAATGCTGTCTTCTCAAGAAGTCGCAACGCTAATCACTGCACTTGGTTGTGGTATTGGCCGTGACGAATACAACCCAGACAAACTGCGTTACCATAACATCATTATCATGACCGATGCCGATGTCGATGGTTCTCACATCCGTACACTGCTACTGACGTTCTTCTACCGTCAAATGCCTGAGCTGATTGAACGTGGTTACATTTACATTGCTCAACCGCCACTTTACAAAGTGAAGAAAGGTAAGCAAGAGCAATACATTAAAGATGAAGATGCGATGAACCAGTATCAAGTATCTTTGGCTTTAGACAATGCAGAACTGCACGTAAACCCTGAAGCGCCAGCGTTCGCAGGTGAAGGTCTAGAGAAGCTTGTTCAGCAATACAATGCGGGTATTAAGCTTGTTGACCGCATGAGCCGCCGTTACCCACGCGCATTGGTTCACGAACTGATTTACGTTCCTCGTCTAACGGCTGAGCAGTGTCATGATGACGTGGAAGTTGAAGCTTGGGGTAAGCAGCTTGTAGAACAGCTAAACGCGAAAGAAGTCGGTGCTAGCCAATACAGCCTTGAAGTTGAAAAACATGAAGAGCTAGGTTTGAGCGTACCTAAGATCGTGGTTCGTACTCATGGTGTAACTCATGAACACCTACTAAGCATTGATCTGATTAACTCGAAAGAGTTCGCGAAGCTGGCTGATCTATCTGAAGCCCTTGATGGCTTGATTGAAGAAGGCGCTTACATCAAGCGTGGTGAGCGTACTCAAGCGGTTTCTAGCTTTGTTGAAGCTCTGAACTGGTTGGTGAAAGAGTCTCGTCGTGGCTTAAGCTTGCAACGATACAAAGGTCTAGGTGAGATGAACCCTGACCAGCTTTGGGAAACGACAATGGATCCTGAAACTCGCCGTATGATGCAAGTAACCATTGACGATGCCGTTGGTGCAGATCTGTTGTTTACAACGTTGATGGGCGACCAAGTAGAGCCTCGTCGTAACTTCATCGAAGAGAATGCATTGAAAGTAGCAAACTTAGACGTTTAATTACTGCGATGCGTCGTTATTTCGCATGATTTCTGCGTTCGGCGTACTCACATACACTTGTATGCTGCGTGCGCCTTGCTTGAACTAATGCGAACTAACTTATCCTCGAAGCAATTAAATTGATGTCTTCGTTGTATTGATTAAGTTCATAAAATTATGAAAGCACTGCCTATTGGCGGTGCTTTTTTGTGTCGGTAAGGTCTTGAAAAATATTGAGTTGAAAAAATAATTGAAAATAATCCCTTGAAACTATTTTGCTCAATCCACATATCTAGTTGTGAAGAGGATGACTGTCTTGCTCTACAAGAGAAGAAACAGAACCTTCATAACCGTTGCTAGAGTATCGCTCAATAGAGGATAACTTTGGCAGCACACAATTTAAAAATTGATTCATTGTCATGTCCCAGCGTTGTCGCCAAAAGAGGCGAAACCCGAGGAATGCAAACTGAATCCCTTAGCTGTTTACTGGGTCACTCACAAGTTCGATCTTAGTAAAAATCACAGCTAAGACTATTGCTTACTAAAAGGATAGCATTATGAGAACTGTAGATTTCACTCCACTTTACCGCAACGCAATCGGCTT
Organism: Vibrio sp. PSi01; assembly: GCF_054960695.1. Taxonomy (NCBI): domain Bacteria; kingdom Pseudomonadati; phylum Pseudomonadota; class Gammaproteobacteria; order Vibrionales; family Vibrionaceae; genus Vibrio; species Vibrio sp. PSi01. Next base: position 18,186 of record NZ_JBHNYN010000023.1, on the reverse strand, counting down.
CGATCGTCTATTCAACATGATGGAAGCGAACACATCGAAAAATACTTCTGGCGGTTACCCTCCTTATAACATCGAGCAAAAAGACGAGAATAACTACCGTATTACTATGGCAGTCGCTGGCTTTGCAGATGACCAATTAGATCTGACTCAAAAAGAGAATACGCTAATTGTGAAAGGTGAGCGTAAAGAAGAAGTAGAGAAAACCTTCGTATATCAAGGTATTGCAGAGCGCGATTTCGAACGTAAATTCCAACTGGCTGACTATGTAAAAGTGGTAGGCGCAAGCATGGAAAATGGTCTCCTTCACATCGACCTAGAACGCGAGATCCCAGAAGCGATGCAACCGCGTAAGATTGCTATTAATGGTAATAGTCTTCTAGAAGGTTAAGCGTTATTAGCTCATTTGAGCTAATAAATATCGGAAAGTAAAAGTGAAAGAGCACCTTATGAGGTGCTCTTTTTTGTATTTGGCCTACAGTAACCTAAAAGCTTTGATTACTGTTCTGAGTAAGCCTTTTTCACTTCCTCTGCAATGATTGAAATGCCTTTCTGCATTGCTTCATCATCTTGCACGTAGTTCATACGTAAGCACTGGTGAGCATGATCCCACTCGTCTTCTTGGCCGATAAAGAAGTATTCACCAGGAACAATCAATACGCCACGAGCTTTGAGGCGGTCGTACAGCTCCATGGTGGTAATTGGCAACTCATCAAACCATAGCCATAAGAAAATCGCGCCTTCAGGCTTGTGGATACGGAAGCGAGGGTCATCGATCGCTTCTTGTAAGAGCTCAACTGCACGTAGAGATTTATCTTTATAGAAAGGTTTGATTACCTCGCTACTTAAGCGCAGTAAATCGCCTTTTTCAATCATGTGGTTAGCAATCGCAGGGCCAACACTATTAGGTGCTAGGCTGATAATGCCATTCATGTTGGTCAGAGCTTGTGTTACTTCTTCGCTCGCAATCACGATACCGCAACGCACACCAGGCAAACCAAGCTTAGATAAGCTCATGCACAGAATGGTGTTTTCATTCCAGAACGGTTCGACATCTTCAAAGATGATGTTTGGAAACGGCAAGCCATAGGCATTATCGATCAATAGCGGTATGTTGTTTTCGCGCGCAAGTTTATCCAGTTTACGTACTTCTTCGTCGGTCAGCACGTTACCGGTTGGGTTGGTTGGGCGAGAAGCACAGATGGCGGAAACCGAGTCATCAACCTTAAGCTTTTCAAAATCAACGTGGTATTTGAACTGTCTATTTTCAAGAAGCTCGATTTCTGGGTGGTAAGAGATAAAAATATCGTCATCAATGCCAGCATCGCCGTAGCCGATATATTCCGGTGCGATCGGCAACAAGATTTTCTTGTGAGAACCGTCTGGTTGTTGACCTGCTAACAGGTTGAAGAGGTAAAAGAAGCCACTTTGACTGCCGTTGGTTAGGCTGATGTTCTTTTCGCTGATGTCCCAGTCATAAGTTTCTTTCAGCATTGCCGCTAACGACTTAATAAAGCTGTTCTTGCCCTGCGGACCATCGTAGTTAGCGAGGGCGGCGATGAGTTCTCCACTGGCGAGCATATCGGCACTGGCTTGGTTAAAGTAATCGAGCATGGCTGGGATAGCGGCTGGGTTGCCACCACCGAGCATGATTGCGCCAGGAGTGCGCAGGCCATCATTCAAATCATCCATTAAACGAGTGATTCCAGAGTATCGATTAAATTTTTCACCAAACTTAGAGAACTGCATTACTTATTTTACCTAATTCATTGTGATTGCTTGTTATGTGTCATTAAGGCAGACCTTATGTCTACCAACAGTGTATTCCTTGAACATACCGCAATGTTTTTGCGACGCATAGCGCCAAATGCTCTAACACGAAAAAAACTTCTATAAAGTTTAACTAATGAGTGTCTGCTTTCTTATTGAACGAGTGTTTCGTGATCAAAAAAGGAGAAGCCTAAGCTTCTCCTTTTAATTTTGCGGATTATTTCAATGAATGTTTACTTCGTTCCGGTGTAAACAACCAATACTTTGTCATCTCGGTATTGGCGTTCGAACGCATAGTAGCCCTTGTTGTTGCGGATGATGTGCTTACCTTGAGCTACTGCTGGGTGTCGTTGGCGGAATTGGCCAAGTGCTTGCCAGTGTTCCAGCAATTCTGCTCGTTCGCCTGTGATTTGCTCCCAAGGCATGTCAGAGCGAGTACCTTGCATTGGGTCTGAGCCTGTTGGGCCGAAATCACGAGCGATTTCATCTCCGTAATAGATCTGCACCGCACCGGGAGCCAGCATCAACGCGTTTGCAGCTTTGGTCTGTTTCGCAAAGTCGCTGCCATGTTGTGTCCAGAATAGAGAGGTGTCGTGAGACGATAGGTAACTCAGTACGTTGAATTCGCTGTCGTTGTTGATCTTCTCTGCGTAACGAAGGTAATCAGCATCAAGATCGGATAGGCACTTGAGCGCCTTTGGTGCGATATCACTCTGGAATTCAAAGTTGATGATCGAATCAAAGCCGTTAGCAAAATAGTCTGATTTGACTACGCTGTGTGCCCATACTTCGCCTGTCATCCAAAAAGGTAGGTCATCCAGGGCTTTGTCTGGGTTGTTTTGCTTCCATTCTGCAAGCGCTTGGTTAGTGCTCTCTTTAAGCTCTGCCCACGCGTCTAACTCAACGTGCTTGGCGGTATCGACTCTAAAACCATCAACGCCATATTCACGTACCCAGTCAGACAACCAAGTGATTAGATGTTCACGAGGGGTTTGGAGTTCATCCGTGGCGCTGGTGGACTTGTTGCGATAGAAGTTAGGTAGCCCAGTGGTCTCTGTCGATTCTGTTTTGAAATCGGGTAAATGCGCCAAAGACATGGTGAGGTTATTGTAACCTGGAGAGTCATAGGCTCCGATATCACTGCGCAGCCAAGCTTTGCCCCACCACTTTTCCCATGCTTCTTTATCGCTGTATGAGATGTAGTTGTTGAAGTAGTGCCAGTTCTGACCTTTAGCGGGTTGCCAATCTGTCCAGTTTTCACCAAGCGTTTGTTTAGCTTGTTCATCGGTCAGGTTGAGTTTACCAAAATCAAACTCTTGCATGTCGGCAAGCGTGGCGTAGCCAGTGTGGTTCATCACCACGTCCCAAACAACACGAATGCCTTTGCTGTGCGCGGTATCGATGAAGGTTTTCAGCTCGTCTTCGGTACCCATGTTGTCATCAAGCTTGGTCCAGTCTTGATGGTAATAGCCGTGATAGCCATAGTGTTTGAAGTCACCGCGATCACCACCGCCAACCCAGCCGTGGATTTGCTCTAGTGGAGAGGTAATCCAGATAGCATTGGCCCCGAGCGATTCAATGTAGTCGAGCTTTTCGGTTAAGCCTGCTAGGTCACCACCGTGGAAGGTGCCGATTTCGTCTTGTCCATCTTGGCTGCGACCATAGCTGTTGTCGTTGTCAGGGTTGCCATTGTGGAAACGGTCAGTCATTACGAAGTAAACCGTGGCGTTATCCCAACTAAAATCGGCTTTGGTTTCTGGTTCTACTTTCTCTAGTAGCAGAATACCTTGGCTGTTTTCTGCAGGCTGCATGGTGACGCTGCCATTAGTTACTGTGATTTGTTTGCCTGAAAGGGCGTCTCTTACCAAGGTACCATCATCAAAGGTTTGAGCAACGTTGATGGTGGTTGGCTGGTCACTAGGTATTGGGCAGGCAAAGCTTTGAACTTGTTGCTGCTTTGGCTTTATCTGAACCGTGAGTTCATTGGTCTGTGGGTTGAGTGTAAATTGATAGGTGTTAGCGCGAAAGACTTTAATAGCGATTTCGGACTTTTCGGCGCAGTCGTCTAGGCGAAGGGGTTTATTGAATTTGATGCGACTCTCTTCAGCCAGAGCAAAGTTAGTACCACAGGTACTTTGAGCGTCGCTGATAGAGAAGGTATAACTACCTTTAGCGAGTTCCTGTTCTGCAATCACGGTGCCTTTACCGGATGATTCGAATACGACAGTGTCGTTATCAATTGTCAGCAGTAGATTGTTGTCATTGGTTTGGCTGCATGCGCTGAGTGCGAGTATTGAAAGCGCGAGTACTGTCTTTTTCATTGTTCCCTTCCCCTGAATAAACAGGTTATTTATAGCAAACAATACCCTCTACAGTCTGAGTGCTGTTTCATTCAGTTAATCAATAACACCTCTACAAACAAATGCTTGGTTCACAAAAACAAAAAGGGAAGCTTTCGCTTCCCTTTGGGTATTTACTGTTAGTTACTCAGAGTATGACTAAGAGCAACTGTCTCACTCGTGCTTATTTTTGCAGTAGAGAGATGTCAGCAATCTGTAGGAACAGGTTACGTAGGTTGTTCAGTAGCGTTAGACGGTTCTTCTTAAGCGCTTCATCATCAGCCATAACCATTACGTTATCGAAGAATGCATCAACGGGTTCACGTAAGTCAGCAAGTTTGCTTAGGGCTTCTTGGTAGTTGCCTGTCGCGAATGCTGGTTCTAGTGCTTCTGTCATTACTTCAACGTTTTCAGCCAGTGCTTTCTCTGCGTCTTCTTGAAGAAGTGCTAGATCGATTTCTGCTGGTAGCTCGCCATCGAATTTCGCAAGGATATTACCTACACGCTTGTTCGCTGCTGCTAGTGCTTCTGCTGCTTCCAGTTCACGGAAGTGAGAAACCGCTTTAACACGTTGGTCAAAATCAGCAGGTTTAGTTGGACGACGTGCTAGTACCGCTTGGATGATATCAACGCTGAAACCAGCATCTTGGTACCATGCGCGGAAACGACCTAGCATGAAGTCGATAACGTCAGCTTCAACGTTGTCGTTAGTTAGCTTGTCGCCTAGTAGCTCTTTCGCTTTACCGATTAGATCGGTTAGGTCTATGTTGTAGCCGTTTTCAACGATGATACGTAGCACACCTAGTGATGCACGACGTAGAGCGAATGGGTCAGAACCTTTTGGTGCTTGGCCAATACCGAAGATACCTACGATAGTGTCTAGCTTGTCTGCCATTGCGACTGCAGAAGAAATACCAGTGCTTGGTAGTGTGTCACCCGCGAAACGAGGCATGTACTGCTCGTAAAGTGCCAGTGCTACTTGCTCGTCTTCACCATCGTGAGTCGCGTAGTGCATCCCCATCACACCTTGAGTATCCGTAAATTCGAATACCATTGATGTCATTAGGTCACACTTAGCCAGTAGGCCAGCACGCTTAGACTTTTCAACGTCAGCATCGATTTTCTCAGCAATGTAGCCAGCAAGTTCTGTGATGCGGTCGGTTTTGTCTTTGATAGTGCCCAGTTGCTTCTGGAAGATAGCTTGCTCTAGTTCAGCAAGACGGTCGATAAGCGGACGCTTACGGTCTGTGTTGAAGAAGAACTCAGCATCAGCTAGACGTGGACGTACAACCTTCTCGTTACCTTCGATTACGTGACGAGGCTCTTTAGACTCGATGTTCGAAACGAAGATGAAGTTTGGCAGAAGGTTCTTATCAGCGTCATACACTGGGAAGTACTTCTGGTCGCCTTTCATGGTGTAAACCAAAGCTTCAGAAGGGACTTTTAGGAATTCTTCTTCAAACTTCGCTGTAAGTACTACTGGCCATTCAACCAGAGACGTTACTTCTTCAACAAGGTCATCTTCTAGGTCAGCTTTACCGCCAACCGCTGCTGCCGCTTTTTGCGAATCAGCAAGGATGATCGCTTTACGTGCTTCGTAATCTGCCATTACTTTACCGCGCTCTTCTAGGATCGCAGGGTATTGGTCAGCAGAATCGATTGTAAACTCTTGTTCGCCCATGAAACGGTGGCCACGGATAGTACGAGCAGATGCTACACCTAGGATTTCGCCTTCAACAAGCTCATCACCTAGTAGTACTGTCAGTGTTTTTACTGGACGGATAAATTGAATGTCTGAGTTACCCCAGCGCATCGCTTTAGGGATTGGTAGGCCAGCCAGTGCTTTCGCAGCGATATCCATCACCAATTCTTGAACAGGTTTGCCAGCTACTTCTTGTTTGAAAAGAAGCCACTCGCCTTTGTCTGTTTTCAGACGGTCAGCTTGCTCAACAGTGATACCGTTACCACGAGCCCAACCTTGTGCTGCTTTAGTCGCGTTGCCTTCAGCATCGAATGCTACAGAAACAGCAGGACCACGCTTTTCAACGACTTTGTCAGCTTGGCCTTCAGCCAGTGCGGTTACTTTAAGAGCTAGACGACGAGGTGCTGCGTACCACTTGATGCCTTCGTGAGAAAGCTCAGCCGTTTTAAGACCCGCTTCAAAGTTAGAAGCAAAGGCTTCTGCTAGAGAACGAAGTGCCGTTGGTGGAAGCTCTTCCGTACCCAGTTCAATTAGAAAATTCTTCGCCATGATTATTTACCTTCCTTTTCTTCTACAGATCGGCACATTGGGAAGCCAAGTGCTTCACGTGACGCGTAGTACGCTTCTGCAACAGCTTTAGTCAGGTTGCGGATACGAAGGATGTAACGTTGACGCTCTGTTACAGAGATAGCTTTGCGCGCATCAAGGATGTTGAATGCGTGACCTGCTTTTAGAATGCGCTCGTAAGCTGGAAGCGGCAGTGGCTTCTCAAGCTCAAGTAGCTCTTTACACTCTTTTTCGCACTGGTCGAAGAAAGTGAATAGGAAATCTACGTCTGCGTGCTCGAAGTTGTATGTTGATTGCTCAACTTCGTTTTGGTGGAAGATGTCACCGTAAGTCACATTAGAACCGTCTGGTGCTACGTTCCATACAAGGTCGTAAACAGAATCTACTTCCTGGATGTACATTGCTAGACGCTCGATACCGTAAGTGATCTCGCCAGTTACAGGCTTACACTCAAGGCCGCCAACCTGTTGGAAGTAAGTAAACTGAGTTACTTCCATGCCGTTTAGCCATACTTCCCAACCAAGGCCCCATGCGCCTAGTGTTGGGTTTTCCCAGTTATCTTCAACGAAGCGAATGTCGTGAACAAGTGGGTCGACACCAAGAACTTCAAGCGAGCCTAAGTACAACTCCTGGATGTTATCTGGAGAAGGTTTTAGAGCTACTTGGAATTGATAGTAGTGCTGCAGGCGGTTCGGGTTTTCACCGTAACGACCATCGGTCGGACGACGAGAAGGTTGAACGTACGCCGTAGACATTGGCTCTGGGCCAAGTGCACGTAGACATGTCATTGGGTGAGAGGTGCCAGCACCTACTTCCATATCTAGTGGTTGAACAATGGTACAACCGTTTTGTGCCCAGTAATCCTGCAGCGCGAGGATCATTCCCTGGAAGGTTTTGATATCGTATTTTTGCATAGTCAGGTTCGCGCGATTCTTTTAAATGAATGATAAAAATAACCTCTGAGTATACCGAGATATTGGTAAAGCGAGTAGGGGTAATCTTGTTTAATTAGTGGTCTAAAATGTCGTTTAGTGGATTTTTTTGCCTTTAATGTTTGTTTTTCGGCACAAGTGGATATTTTGATAAGTTTGACACTTGTGTTTGAAAGCGTGGGTGATTAAAATCTCGCGGTCTTTGGGGAGTAGCTTACTTATTCATATCCTATTGAATGAGTTCGTCCGTCAACATAATTGATGCAAAATCATCATGGCGTTCGAGGCAACCACCACCTTGGTGGCGCTTAGCAAGACCTTAGACAAGCATCGTGAACCGGGATGGGGCGCGAGGTTTGTCTTTGGTTAAATATAATAATCTCCATCCCAAATGAGCATGTCGTGAGCGTTTTAGCAATTTCAATTACAACTGTCGCCTTAGCCGAGATCGGTGATAAGACCCAGTTGCTATCCCTTTTATTAGCCAGTCGATATCGAAAACCGATACCTATCATTGCGGCTATCTTCTTTGCCACCATTGCCAATCATGCCCTTGCTGCATGGCTCGGGGTTGTAGTCGCCGATTATCTTTCACCTGAAGTTTTAAAGTGGGTGCTGGTGGTCAGTTTCATCGCTATGGCGGGCTGGATTCTGATTCCCGATAAGTTGGATGACGATGAGCAGATCTCAAACCGAGGCCCGTTTGTCGCCAGTTTCATCGCGTTCTTCATTGCTGAGATTGGTGATAAAACCCAGATAGCGACCTCCATTCTAGGGGCTCAATACTCTGATGCATTAATGTGGGTGATTCTAGGTACTACGATCGGTATGTTATTGGCGAATGTGCCAGTGGTTATCATCGGTAAGTTGTCGGCAGATAAGATGCCGCTTGACCTGATTCGTAAGATCACGGCCTTATTATTCGTGGGTTTAGCTATCGCTGCGGCTTTCTATTAACAGGTAGTATTGAGTCTTATTATACTCAATCAGTAGAGTAATGTGTTGTAGGTCATACTCTTACAGTATTGTGGGGTTTATCGAGCGAATGGACATATAACTGTCATACTTGTCATGATATTTTAATATTGTGAGTTAAGAACACGAGGGCATGATTATGTTGACGCGTTATATGGGTATTACTCCACAAAGCCAAAGTTATCTATTTACTTTTGGTCTTGCACTTACATTATTAGGCATGGTGTTGACGGACATGTGGCTACCAATGGTCGCGGGTGCCATCATCATGACTGCGCTTGCGGTAGAGGCTTGGATTCGGGTCGCGCATATTATTCCGATGCGCAAAGATATCCGAGAAATTCAGCATCAGCTCGAGCATCTGCAAAACAAGTCTAGAAACGAATAAACAAAAAGCCGCTCGTACTCTGAGTTCTGTTTAAGAACATAAGGTACGAGCGGCTTTTTTGATACTTGATACTCGGTGGGGCGTTACGCCTCCAATCCCTTTCTGATCAAATACTGGTAAGGCAAAGTTTCTGTCGCTTGGCCTACCAACTGATGATCCATGAATCGACAAAAGCTCGGAATATCTCGAGTTGTCGAAGGATCGTCAGCTTTTACCAGTAATACATCGCCATCCTGCATGTTTCTAATTGTCTTCCTGACCATCATTACTGGCTCCGGGCAACGCAGGCCTTCAGCTTCTAAAGTATGGGTTGCCAGTTCAGGTTTGAATGTCATGGTTTGTATCTCTATATCTATCTAACGAGTGAATAATACGTCTGCAGAAAAAATATGCAATAAGTGCTTGGCAAACGGAATTATTTCCTATAACTTAATTAACAAGTTGATAACAACTTGAAACAAAGGCAACTAGCTAAGGAGTGGCGATGTTGACAGGATTAGATAGATTAACAATTTATTCGGTTCTCTGTTTTATTTCTTTTTGTGCGTTAGTACTACGCTCACCGACAGAGACTTCACTGATGCCTATCTTTGGCATAGTAGCAACGATTATTGGTATTTGGGTCGAGATGCGCCGTTGGCAAAGCATAGCCGAAGAGCAAGAGCACTAACCTTAATACAACAAGTAAATTCCGATACGACAACATTCCGACACTATCCCCAATTTTCTTGGGCTTCCCCGCGTAATTGCGGGATTTTTTTTATCTAAAGCATGCTATAAACAACGTAGTGATCAATGGTGATAGTATACAGCTAGGTAAGTGGCGTGGAATTAGAAGACATCTATCGTAGAGACCTGAACTTATTGGTCGCCTTAAAGGTATTGATTGAAGAAGGCAGTGTTAGCCAGGCTGCGCTTCGTCTCAATTTAAGTCAATCTGCAACCAGTCGTGTATTAGGGCGTCTTAGAGAGCTACTTAATGATCCTCTATTTACGCGCCAAGGTCAGCATCTTATTCCTACCAAGAAAGCACTTGAGATCAGCCAGCGTATTGATCAACCGTTAGAATCTTTCCGTCAACTGCTTAGCCCGAGTGATTTTGACCCTTACTATTGTAGTGAGCGTTTTTTAATTGCGACCACTGACTACGCGATGCAAACCATCTTGCCTTATGCATTGCCTAAGATTTATGAACAAGCGCCGAATATCTCGTTGGAATTTGCGCCGTTGCAGCATGAGCATTTGTTTAAGCAACTCAGTACTGAGCGCGTTGATATGGCGATTTGTCGTCCGAGTGGCAGCATCGCACCACTTCATAAAGACGTATTAGGGCCGGTTGGTGTGTCTTGCTTGTTATCCCAAAATCACCCATTGGCCGATCAACCATTAAGCCTTGAAGATTATGTCTCACTTCCGCACGCGATGATCGCGATCAGTGATGGCGTTAAAGCTTTACTCGATAACGCTTTAGCTAATCAAAACCCACGTAAAATGGTGTTGCGTGCTTATCACCTTGAGGCTGCATTGGCGATTGTCGATAGAATGCCGTTGGTGATCACTGTGCCTGCTGATTTAGCTTACTTGGTGGCTGAGCGTTATGACTTAGTCGTTAAACCGCTGCCATTCGAGTTTATGCCGTTTGATTACTCATTGATCTGGCACTCGCGCTGCGATTCTTCCGCCTCGCAACAATGGTTAAGAAGAGTGGTTAAAGAGGAGTGTGGCGAATTGATTCAAAAGCGTATTGCGGATGTTGGCTTAGGTTAACTGGGACTTAGCTTTGGTTTACTCGATCCTAATGACAAAAACACAAAAGGGCTGATTACTATCAGCCCTTTGTTATTTTGGGTTATCCAAGCCTAAAGCTGTTGCTTAAGGTTTGATAACTTAAGGTTTGAGAATCTATAGCTTAATGACTACGCGACCAGTGATTTGACCGTTAGTGATGTCTTCTGCAGCTTGAATTGCGCCATCTAAAGACACTTCTTTAGTTGCTTGCGCGTAGAAAGACTCAGGTAGCAATTCCGCTAGTTGTTCCCACGCTTTAATACGTTTTTCACGAGGGCACATTACCGAGTCCACACCCTGTAGGCGAACGTTACGCAGAATGAATGGCATTACCGTGGTTGGTAAGTCAAAACCGCCTGCTAGACCACACATTGCAACCGCACCGTTGTAATCAATTTGCGCCAATACTTTTGCAAGTACTTTGCTACCTACCGTATCGATAGCACCAGCCCACAGTTGTTTCTCAAGTGGCTTCGCCGGTTCTTCTAGTTCAGCTCGCTCTACAATGCGTGTTGCGCCTAGTGATTTTAATAGTTCGCCATTTGCAGAAGCACGACCAGTTACAGCTGCGACTTTGTAGCCCAGTTGGTTTAGTAGAGTGATAGACACACTGCCTACGCCGCCACTTGCACCTGTTACTAGGATTTCACCGTCTTCTGGTTTGATGCCTGCATCTACGATAGCTTGCACACAAAGCATTGCTGTAAAGCCTGCTGTACCAATAGCCATTACTTTTTTAGCGTCTAGACCTGATGGCATTGGCACTAACCAATCACCGTTTAGGCTTGCTTTCTCCGCCATGCCGCCCCAGTGGCCTTCACCAACACCCCAACCCGTTAGAACAACTTCGTCGCCCGCTTTGTAGCGTGGGTCATCAGATTGTGAAACCACACCAGAAAGGTCGATACCAGGAACCATAGGAAAGTTACGAACGATGCGTCCTTTACCTGTAATCGCCAAACCATCTTTGTAGTTCAAAGAAGAGTAGCTAACATCAATCTTCACGTTACCTTCTGGTAATTGAGACTCTTCAATTTGAGAAACTGACGCGATAGTTTTTTTGTCTTCTTGGTTTAGTACAAGTGCTTTAAACATGATCTGCTCCGTGGAGGAATATTAGGAAACTGAAGTAACTTTAGTTGAATCATTCAAGAAAAAATAATGAAACATCAACATTGAATATATGCGTTTTGTGCATAGACGTCAGTGTTGGTTTTTCTCTCTTAGAGTTTGCTGAACGAAATCGATGCATTGTTGGATGCCAAGTAATAAAAAGTGCAGCTATATAAATATAGCTGCACAAAAAATTACCCTTCAAGTATTACAGTCAGTAAACGCTATGGACGTTCAAATACCGTTGCAATACCTTGGCCTAAACCAATACACATGGTCGCTAAGCCGTATTTCACATCTTGTGCTTCCATCAGGTTGATTAGCGTCGTCGAGATACGAGAACCAGAACAGCCTAGCGGGTGACCAAGAGCAATCGCACCGCCGTTAAGGTTTACTTTCTCATCAACCACATCCAATAGACCTAGATCTTTCGCACAAGGTAGAGATTGAGCGGCAAACGCTTCGTTTAGCTCAATCACACCCATATCTTCAATGGTTAGGCCTGCACGTTTCAGCGCTTTTTGCGTAGCAGGTACTGGGCCGTAACCCATGATTGAAGGATCGCAACCTGCGATAGCCATAGACTTCACGCGAGCGCGAATCTTAAGGCCAAGTGCGTTGGCTTTCTCTTCGCTCATGATAAGCATTGCAGAGGCACCATCAGATAGTGCTGATGAAGTACCTGCTGTTACCGTACCGTTTGCTGGGTCAAATACTGGGCGAAGCTGAGACAAGCCCTCAACCGTAGTTTCTGGACGAATGACTTCATCGTAATCCAGAGTGAACAATGAACCGTCTGCTGCGTGAGCTTCTGTTGGTAGGATTTCGTTCTTGAAACGACCTTCAACCGTAGCTGCTTGAGCTCGAGCATGTGAGCGTGCTGCGAATGCGTCTTGGTCTTCACGGCTAATACCGTGCATTTTACCTAGCATCTCAGCCGTTAGGCCCATCATACCGGCAGCTTTCGCTACGTGTTTAGACATGCCTGGGTGAAAATCAACACCATGGTTCATTGGTACATGACCCATGTGTTCGACACCACCTATCAGGCAGATTTCAGCATCACCAACCATGATAGAGCGGGTTGCATCATGCAGAGCTTGCATAGATGAGCCACATAAACGGTTGACCGTTACCGCACCAATCTCAATCGGTAGACCAGCAAGCAAAGCAGCGTTACGTGCGACATTGAAGCCTTGCTCTAGCGTTTGTTGTACACAACCCCAGTAAATGTCTTCAATTTCGACAGGGTTTACTTCTGGGTTACGCTCTAAAATGCCTTTCATTAAATGTGCCGACAGATCTTCAGCACGAGTGTGACGGAAAGCTCCACCTTTGGAACGTCCCATTGGGGTGCGAAGGCAATCAACAACAACTACATTATTCATTTTGCTATTCCTTTTCCAAATGTGGGTTACAGAGAACTGGCTTGTTGGCCGTCGTAAAAGCTTTCGCCCTTCGCTGCCATATCAAGCAATAGTTGAGGAACTTGGTACATTGCACCTAAGTCTTGGTAGCTCTTCGCCATTTCAACGAAGTTACCAATACCCACACTGTCTAAGTAGCGGAATACGCCGCCTCTGAATGGAGGGAAACCTAAACCGTAAACCAGTGCCATATCCGCTTCTTGCGGTGTCGCGATGATGCCTTCTTCTAAACAAAGCACCACTTCGTTGATCATTGGAATCATCACGCGCTGGATAATTGTCTGGTCATCAAAGTCTTGTGGCTGTTGGCATACGTCAGCCAAGATAGGAAGAATGTCTTCAGAGAAGGTCTTTTTAGGGCGACCGCGTTTGTCCACGCTGTATGTATAGAAACCGCTGCCGTTCTTCTGACCATATTTTTCAGCGACGTAAAGTGCGTCAATCGCATCACGACCTTCTTTGCCCATACGTTCAGGGAAGCCTTGTGCCATTACTGCTTGTGCATGGTGTGCTGTGTCTAAACCTACAACGTCTAGCAAGTAAGCTGGGCCCATTGGCCAACCGAATTTGCGCTCCATGACTTTATCGATCTTTGTGAAATCAGCACCGTCGCGTAGCAACATGCTGAAACCACCGAAGTAAGGGAAAAGTACACGGTTAACGAAGAAGCCTGGACAGTCGTTAACAACGATAGGGGATTTACCCATCTTCGCTGCGTAAGCGACTACGCGATTAATGGTTTCTTCTGAAGTGTGCTCACCTCGGATGATCTCAACCAAAGGCATGCGATGTACTGGATTAAAGAAATGCATGCCACAGAAATTTTCTGGGCGTTTCAAAGATTTCGCTAACAGGTTGATTGGAATCGTTGAGGTGTTTGATGTAAGAACTGTGTCTTCACCAACCAAACCTTCCACTTCGCTCAAAACTGCTGCTTTTACTTTAGGGTTTTCTACAACCGCTTCCACAATCACATCTGACTGCTCAACCCCAGCGTAATGTAGGCTTGGGGTAATAGAAGACAGAATGCCTGCCATTTTGAATCCATCTAGGCGACCGCGTGATAAGCGCTTATTCAACAACTTAGAAGCTTCGCTCATACCAAGATCTAGAGACGCCTGTGCGATGTCTTTCATCATCACTGGCACGCCTTTCAATGCTGACTGGTAAGCAATACCGCCACCCATGATGCCAGCACCAAGTACTGCTGCACGTTCAGTAGCTTTGTTGGCAGACTTACCCGCTTGTTTCGCTAGGCCTTTGATGTATTGGTCATTAAGGAATAAGCCGACCAATGCTTTCGCTTCCTCAGATTTTGCTAGCTTAACGAAGTGTTTACGCTCGATATCCAATGCAGCATCACGATCACTACGTGCTGCTTCTTCGATAGCGATAACAGAAGTGATTGGGGCTGGGTAATGAGGTCCTGCTTTTTGAGCTACTAAGCCCTTAGCCATAGTAAAGCTCATCATCGCTTCTAGTTTGCTTAGCGAAAGCGCTGATGTTTTTTGTTTACGGCGTAGCTGCCAATCAAGTTTCTCATTGGCTGCCAAAGAAACCGTGTTAATCGCTGATTCTAGTAGTTGGTCGGTTTCAACAATCGCATCTAACAAGCCAACTTTAAGTGCTTCATCTGCACGACATGCTTTGCCTTGCGTGATAATTTCCATTGCGCTGTCAGCACCTATAACACGTGGCAGGCGTACACAACCACCAAAGCCAGGCATGATGCCCAGTTTGGTTTCTGGGAGACCTATGCTGGTGGTCTTGTCACCGATACGGAAATCGGTCGCTAAGACACATTCACAGCCGCCACCTAGGGCATGGCCACGCATCATTGAAAGAGTTGGGACAGGAAGGTCTTCGAGCTTGCTGAAGATTGAATTCGCGAATCTTAACCATTCATCAAGTTCTGCTTCTGGCTTAGCAAATAGGCCAAGAAATTCAGTGATGTCTGCGCCTACGATGAACGCGTCTTTGTTTGAAGTTAAGATTAAACCACGTAATCCAGCGTGAGCATTAAGAGCATCTAACGCTTTATCTAGTGATTCTAAAGTAGCAAGGTCGAGTTTGTTTACAGAGGCTGGCGCACAGAAGCTAAGTTCTGCAATACCGTCTTGTAATTCCTTTACCTGTAAGGTGTTAGCTTGGTAAATCATTGTCTATCTCCATGACATACAATCCACGATTGTTTGAGAGAATCTTGTTATCTTTCTATTATTGTAGAATACCTGGTAAGACCAGTTATGTTAGTCTGTACCTCTGCTTGATTAATTTCAATACATTTTTTAAACAATTGTTTAACATTGTGCGATAGCACAGATCCTCTAACCGTTATTATTCACGCGTGATACACTTCGCTGCTCTTATTAATTAAGTTAGCGATATGAATGAACAGCCTTATTTAATACCGTCAGCATCGGCTCTGTTTGAAGAAGAGATAAAGAAGAGCGTTTTCATTACTCAGCTTGCTCATACACCAAGTGTAGAAGCTGCTAAACAGTTCGTAGAACAGGTAAAAAAAGAGCATTCTTCAGCTCGACATAATTGTTGGGGATTTGTTGCAGGGCGACCTGAAGACTCGATGAAGTGGGGCTTTAGTGATGATGGTGAACCTTCTGGTACTGCTGGAAAGCCTATCTTGGCGCAACTGTCTGGTTCGGGTGTTGGCGAGTTAACAGCTGTTGTGACTCGTTATTCTGGCGGAATAAAACTCGGAACGGGTGGTTTGGTTAAGGCATACGGTGGAGGGGTACAACAAGCTCTCAAGCTGCTTCAAACTATCGAGAAAAAAATAACCACAAAATTACGGCTAGAGTTAGACTATGGTTTCGTGCCAATTGCACAATCTATTATGGCTCAGCATCAGGCTGTTGAGGTCCAAGCGGATTATGGTGTTCAAGTTGAGTTTATCATTGAGATAGAGCTCCTGCAGGTAGATTCGTTTACTCAGACCATGATCAATAAAAGCGGTGCCAAGGCACTGGTAACGAAAGTTAAAGACAACTAGGAAGTTTGAAGCATTTAGCTTCGTTCAATAGCTCATGCAATTTCGCTCAATTATTCGAATCGTCGGATTATTATTAGCACTTTTTAGTGTATCAATGCTCGCACCTGCGCTCGTCGCACTTATCTATAGAGATGGTGCGGGTGTACCATTTGTGACGACTTTTTTCGTTCTATTATTCTGTGGGGCAACTTGTTGGTTCCCCAACCGACGTTATAAACATGAGTTGAAAGCGCGAGATGGCTTTCTTATTGTGGTGTTGTTCTGGACGGTAATCGGCAGTGCGGGCGCATTGCCGTTTTTGATCGCCGATAACCCGAACGTTTCGGTAACCGATGCTTTCTTCGAATCGTTTTCTGCATTAACGACGACCGGTGCAACGGTAATTGTTGGCCTCGATGACCTACCTAAGGCAATTCTATTTTATCGCCAGTTTCTACAGTGGTTTGGTGGCATGGGTATCATCGTATTGGCGGTCGCCATCCTTCCCGTTCTCGGTATCGGTGGTATGCAGCTATATCGTGCTGAAATCCCAGGTCCAGTTAAAGACAGTAAGATGACTCCGCGTATTGCTGAAACGGCAAAAGCGCTTTGGTACATCTATTTGAGTCTAACTATTGCTTGTGCGGTAGCGTTTTGGCTTGCAGGTATGAGTTTCTTTGATGCAATCAGCCACAGTTTCTCTACTATTGCGATTGGTGGCTTCTCGACTCACGATGCGAGTATGGGCTATTTCAACAGTCCGGCGGTTAACATGATTACGGTCGTGTTCCTTCTTATATCTGCGTGTAACTATTCGCTTCACTTTGCTGCATTTGCTTCTGGGGGGGTCCATCCTAAATATTACTGGAAAGATCCTGAATTCCGCGCGTTTATCTTTATTCAGGTGGTCTTGTTCTTAGTTTGTTTTTTGTTACTGCTTAATCATCATTCTTATGACTCTTATTACGATGCCTTTGATCAAGCCTTGTTCCAAACGGTATCTATATCTACGACAGCAGGCTTCACCACTACTGGTTTCTCCGAGTGGCCATTGTTCTTGCCCGTTTTGCTTCTATTCTCTTCTTTTATAGGTGGATGTGCAGGCTCAACAGGCGGTGGTATGAAAGTCATTAGAATCTTATTACTTACTCTGCAAGGTGCTCGTGAAATGAAGCGTCTTGTGCACCCGCGAGCTGTCTATACCATCAAGGTCGGAGGTTCTGCGTTACCACAACGTGTCGTTGATGCGGTTTGGGGCTTCTTCTCTGCATACGCATTGGTTTTTGTGGTTTGTATGTTGGCTCTTATTGCTACAGGGATGGATGAGCTAAGCGCTTTCTCTGCTGTAGCGGCAACATTGAATAACCTTGGCCCAGGCTTAGGTGAAGTGGCAATGCACTTCGGCGATGTGAATGACAAGGCTAAATGGGTGTTGATCGTATCCATGCTGTTTGGCCGTTTAGAGATATTCACCTTATTAATTTTATTGACCCCTACGTTTTGGCGTAGCTAAGGACAACATTGTGGCAAAAGCTCTATTTTTGTATTCAAGCCGTGAAGGGCAGACCAAGAAAATATTGAACTATATAAAAGAAGAAATGAATGAATTCGAATGTGAGCTGCAAGATCTGCACACCATTGATAATGTCGACTTTGCTCAATACGACCGAGTTTTGATTGGTGCATCTATTCGCTATGGGCACCTCAATAAGAAGCTATATCAGTTTATTGATGCCAATCTTGCTCAGCTGCAATCAAACAAGGTTGCTTTCTTTTGCGTTAACTTAACAGCTCGTAAAGAAGAGCAAGGCAAAGATACTCCCGAAGGTAGCGCCTATATTAAGAAGTTTCTTCTTAAGTCCCCGTGGCAACCAACTTTGATCGGTGTGTTTGCGGGTGCCCTCTATTACCCTCGTTATAACTGGTTCGATAAAACCATGATTCGCTTCATTATGAATATGACAGGTGGAGAAACGGATACAACCAAAGAAGTCGAGTACACAAATTGGGAAAAAGTCTCTTTATTCTCTAAGAAACTGCAAGAGATGTAAGAGAAAAGCTTACTTTTGAGGCGTTTTGAGTTCTTTTTAATCGAACGAATAAAAAAACGAGAAAAACTTCAAAAAGGGCTTGCCAGTGTGATCGAAATCTCTATAATGCGACCTCGTTGAAACGGGAAGGCTTCTTAGGAAACCAAAG
>NZ_JBHNYN010000022.1:0-57067 GCF_054960695.1 Vibrio sp. PSi01 | reverse complement strand
GTGTTTTGCTTTTAGATTGTATGAGTGCGGTAAAGGCATCGAGCCCCTGCACTTAACGCTATGCCGGCACATATTAGAAAGCCTAGTCTGACGACTAGGCTTTCGTCGTTTACGACGTATGAGTTTGAATATTCGTTTCCGAGTTCTGTCGAAGTGTTGTTCGCTGATCATGACCTTTCATTGGTTAACCTTTCAGAGTGTCTAAGAACGGCTTACTTATTATTAAGCTGAGCGTCGATAAAAATAACAAGCTTTTAACGTTCTATAGCTGGATATGGATAGTTACTTAATGGCTAACTTACCCGTGGTTTGAATTTACTGGTAAATATCTTTAAACATCTTCTGTTACTCTCGAAATGAACGTCATTCACTGTGGGGGTATAGGTATCACTTCATCGACTAAGCTTCTTGAATCTCTTTTAAAGAGCTTGCTCAAAAAAAACGAGACACAGCTAAAGTAGCTTTCCGTGTGTTTAGGTGCCTCTATTGAATAATACTTGTTTTGGTTATTTTGGGTGTGTAGGGAGGTGGTTTATAGATAGTGTAGAGGCGATCTTGGGATAAACAGAAGATACAAAAAAGCCGATGCTAGGCATCGGCTTCGTGTTAGTTATTATTAGCTTAAGATGGTTGAACTAAAGTCAGAGCTTTACGAGAAACTTCGTGGGCTGCTTTCGTTAAGTTCTGTTTTTCTAACGCGTCGGATAGGTATCCGTAATCTGATACGTTTGAGCGAAGTGCCAATGCCTTTTCAAAATGGTTTTGTGCTTCCGCCCATTTCTGTTCTCTGAGGTAGAATTGAGCTAATGCGCTATGCGCTTCAGCATTGCTATCATCCTTACTGATAGCACGTTCTAACATCACTACTATTGGGTGGTGATCGGCCAGGTTAAGCTCAGGTAAAAGCATGTAAAGCTCATTTGAACCATTCTTCGCAATGTTCTCTTTAATCACTGTGAACGCTTCTGAGTCAGCTTTACGAGCTATCAGTTGTTTAACAAAACATGACACTAAGTGTGAGCTTTGTTTCTGTTTTCTAGAAAGCCTATTCCAATGGCTGATTAAACCTTCGCTGCCTTGTTGTTGTGCGACATCGTGAAGCAAACCACACTGAGCTTTCTGTTCTAACTCAACTTGCTCATCAGCCGTAAGAAGCTTGTTTTTAGCTAGCTTAGGCGTTAACTCTAGTAATGGCTGCCAGAGTTTAAGCTGCGTGTAAGTGGCTTTTAGTAGGCCAAGTACAGCCGTGTTGTTTGGGTAGGAGCCTTTTAGGGTAGAAAGTGTATCGAATGCGGCTTCGTAGTTCGACTCACTGATCTGTTGTTTTGCTTTAGTTAGCTCAACGGCTAGTAGAGAGTCCTCTTGTTGGCTAGCAAGTTCGATGTACTTATCACGGTCACTGGTATTACCTTGTTCATGAGCAGCTTGAGATGCGACTAAATAACAAAGCAGAGGCATGTCGTGATGGTTAGCCCAACGAGTCACTTTTTTCTCTGCGCCTTTCCAGTCACCTTCCAGAAGTTTGATGATTCCTTCATTGGTATAACGACGAGAGCGTTTTAGCTTGCGTACGCTGAACCAGTTCCAAGTTGTTGAGCTTGCGTAAATTAGCTTTTTAAATAGGTACTCTAGGCCGAATAAAGCGGCTAAAAGAGCAATCACAAAAATAACCAGGGTCGTTACACTCATCTCGATAGTCTTATTAGCAATCGAGATCAATACATAACCTTGTTGACCTGAGAACTGGGTACCAACAAACAGACCTGCACCCAGTATGAGAAAAAGAAAAATCCAACGAATCATTATTTTTCCTCCGTGGTCATAACGGTCATTTCACGACGCAGACGTTCGCGTATTACATCTGACAACTCATTTTGAGAATCAAGTTTCACTGGGTATTTTACAGAGATGTTTTGTTCGCTTAACTGTTTGATAGCCTTCTCAAACTCGATTACCGACTGGTTGTCTTGGTTTAGGTAAGCCGTCGACCATTCGTTAGCCGTTTTAAGCGCTGCGTTATAAACATCACCTTGTTCTTTGTACACAGCACGAATAGCGGTTTCGAGTTTGCCTTTAATGTTTTCACGTAGGTAGAAGTGTTGTTCTGGAGACAGTAGTGGTATTACTTCGCCATCACGGCTACGAAACGTAATAAAGTTTTCTGAGAAGTCTTTCATCGACGTCATTAGGTTGTTTTGCCAATCATTAATATCACCTGATACCGCTTTTTTCTCAACAACGGCAGCCTCAGGCAGGATTGCATTGGCAAGCGGTAGGTGGTCGACTTGTTGTTGAAGACTTGTAATTCGCAATACTAGGCCATCACGATCGATCAGAGGGATCGTACGAAGCTTGGTAATGTCATTAGTCATTGATTGACGGAGAGATACTAAGCTAGGGTCATTTAACGCTGCGATACGTTGATCGGCACTTTCCATGAGTTTGGTTGCGCTAACGGCATCATGTTCGAGAAACAACTTGCGGCCAGCAAGTTTCACAAGGTAATCGGCTTCGGCAAGTAACCAGTCATTAGGGCGACGGCCTTTTACATCAGCAACGGCTAGTTGAAGGCTTTGAATGCTCTTTTGCTGTTGGGATTGCACTACCTGAGTTTTCTCTACTGCATGTGATGCTTCTTGGATGGTCTCTTGCTTGATAGTTTGGAGATCTTTATTTACTGCAGACTGAGTATTTTTCAGTTCAACTTGTAGGGCTGCAATTTCCGCCGAGTATTCAGCACTCTTTTGCTGCATTTGAAATGCGATACCGCCACTGAAAATAATAGAAATAGCGATCGCAATTGCGCCTAATTTGACACCGCGCTTACCTTGTTTCTCGGCTTTTTCTATTTGCTCTTGGTGCTCTGCTTGAGTCTCATCATTTTGAGCTACATTTGACACTGAGCCATCAAGCTTATCTTCTGGCTGTTTTGTCTCTTCAGATTCAGCTTTTTCGTTTTCAACAACTACTGTCTGAGTCTCTTGTTTCTTTTCAGGTTCAATATGCTCGTTATTTTTTTTGCTTGTCATGCTTATTTCCTGTTTCTAGCTAAGGCCGGAGAGCAGCCAGTAATATTTGGTTCGTAGCACTGTGAGTATTAGTTACGTCAGCGAAACCGAGTTGTTGTGCTCGTTCCACTATGCGCTGGCTTGGGACAAATAGTTGTCTTGTTGAAAGCCAAGCCAAATACTCATCAGGAGTAATTGAGCGGAGATATTCCAATTGCTCCTGACTAGTGATGACAACTTTGGATGTTTTTTCGTTTATCCATGCTTGATAGGTATTGTGGTCGCTAATAGGAATATATTCTCTACGGTAGGTCTCACAATAAGAGACTTGTGCGCCTCTGTTAAGTAAAGAGTCTCTAATGAGCTCGCGTCCACCATTACCACGCAGTATCAAAATGGATTTATTATTTACATCATTAAGTTCAGTAAGTTTAAGAAGATGTTCACTATCACTAACTTGAGGATAGTTTACTTTTTGTTTACAGACTTTGCTTAAAACGTGCGCAGTTTTTTGACCAACGCCAAGATAAAGCGGCGAAGATGGCCAAATAGATGCAGTTTTAGAAAGGATGTTTTGGGCCGCGGTCACAGCGTGATGGCTGACGGCGATTATAATATCGCTGTTCTTAAGCAGGGTGCTTAAATTCGATGAGGGTGGATTATCAACGATGCGAATAAGCGGATGGTGGATTGCTTGAATCCCTTCATCCGCTAGTTGTTGGCAAAGCGATTGTCCCTCTGGGCCGGGACGAGTTACCAACACTGTCATGGCTAATCTTGGTCTGCGTATAGTTTGGTTAAGATTTCTCTCGCACCGTCATCTAGCAATTGATTTGCCAGAGTAACGCCAAGTGCTTCTGCATCTTTGCGAAGGCCAGAGATCTCACCACGAACCATTTTAGAACCATCCGGTTCGCCAACTAACGCACGTAGCCAGATATTATCGCCATCTAGTAGTGAGTAGCTGCCAATAGGAACCTGACAACCACCTTCTAGGGTAAGGTTCATTGCACGTTCGCATAGTACGCGATCAGCGGTATCTTTGTGGTTTAGTGGTTCAAGAAGCTTAATTAGACGTTCATCATCAAGACGGCATTCAATACCGACAGCGCCTTGGCCTACTGCTGGTAAAGACTGCTCTGGTTCGATAAAGCTACGGATACGCTCTTCTAGCTCTAGTCGCTTAAGACCAGCTGCCGCTAGGACGATAGCATCGTATTGGCCGTCATCGAGTTTACCTAGACGAGTTCCTACGTTGCCGCGTAGTTCTTTGATGATCAAGTCAGGGCGGTATTCCAGTAGCTGACATTGACGACGCAGGCTGCACGTACCAACGACAGCGCCTTGTGGCAATTCATCAATGTTGTTGTATGTGTTTGATACGAAAGCGTCACGAGGATCTTCACGTTCACAAATCGTCACCAGACCTAGACCTTCAGGGAAGTCGACAGGCACATCTTTCATTGAGTGAACCGCTAGGTCAGCACGACCTTCTAGCATGGCTACTTCGAGTTCTTTAACGAACAACCCTTTACCACCTACTTTCGCAAGAGGAGTGTCTAGGATGATGTCACCTTTGGTCACCATAGTTACCAACTCAACCTCTAAACCAGGGTGAGCAGCTTGCAGTGCATCCCTTACAAAGTATGCCTGCCAAAGGGCAAGAGGGCTTTTTCTGGTTGCGATACGGATTGGTGCTGAATTTGTCATGGTGTTTCCGATATAGGTTCTGTAATAACCTAATCCTACCATTGTGAGGCGAAAATTCTTACTGTTTGATCGCTTCCCCCTTTTATAGCTGAGGGATTTTCACTAGTTCACCAAAATAGTGTGATTGGTATCTCATTTGAAACATGGGCTATTATTAGAAATAGTCAATACAGAGGACACTACGGCGCCGTGAGTTTAACTTTTTGTCATTAAAGAATTGGCCAGCATGACAAGCTCCTTTGCTTTACCATTAGGGGTAAAAGTGTTAAATTGATCACGTTTTGTTGCTCCTTTCGTTCAGTAACTAAACAGAAGTGCATTTAATCTCAAACCAAGGACTTACCTTGCAGGCTTACACTCAGACTTTGATTCAACGATTAGACAATCTAAATCAGCAGCGCATTGATCGTGCGTTGGCGTTGATGAATGTCCAAGGTCAGCGAGTTTTTAACCTTATTCCCACACTGCTTCATTTCAATCATCCCATGATGCCTGGTTATTACGACCAGCAAGTTCCTTTTGGAATTCATAGCTTCACGCTTAACTCATTCCAAAAGCAATTTGTCTCAGATACTGAATTAACACTTGGTGGCAAGCTGACCAAAGCGGCTGAACCTGCAATTCTTGGTCTTTACACCATGGGTAGCACTTCTTCTATTGGCCAAAGTACCTCAAGCGACCTCGATATCTGGGTTTGTGTTTCTCCAGATATGGACGGTGCATCGCGCGATAGCCTGACTAACAAATGTTTGCTTATTACCGATTGGGCTGAAACCTTAGGGGTTGAAGCAAACTTCTTCTTAATGGATGGAGAACGTTTTCGTTCAAATCATTCTGAAGAGATGACTGGCGATAACTGTGGTTCTTCACAACATTTGCTATTACTTGATGAGTTTTATCGCTCTGCAGTTCGTTTGGCTGGCCAGCGTTTGTTATGGCAGATCATTCCACCAGAAATGGAGGAGTGTTACGACCAATATGTTCAAGGTTTATGTCAGGATGGTTATCTTGATTGCTCGCAGTGGATCGACTTTGGTAAGTTGAATCGCATTCCTGCCGAAGAGTACTTTGGTTCAAACCTATGGCAACTTTATAAGAGTATCGACTCACCGTATAAATCGGTTTTGAAGGCTATTCTGTTAGAAGCTTATTCATGGGAATACCCACATACTCAACTGCTTAGCATTGATACCAAGCGTCGCTTCTTTGCGGACGAACCTGATCTTTACGGCATGGATAGCTATTATCTGATGCTTGAGAAGGTAACGCGCTATTTAGAACGCATTAACGACCATACTCGATTGGATTTAGTTAGACGTTGTTTCTACCTCAAGACCCACGAAAAGTTGTCGCGCGAAGCAGGTAATGGTTCTGTTGCATGGCGTCGTGAAGCCTTGACCGAGATGACTAAATCTTGGAATTGGGGACATGAAACGATCGCTGAGCTCGACAACCGCCGTAACTGGAAAGTTGAGCAAGTTAAAGTGGTGCACCATGCACTGCTTGATGCCTTGATGTTGAGCTACCGTAACCTCATTCAATTTGCACGTCGCAATGACATTACTTCAGCTATCAGCCCACAAGACATCAGTATTTTAGCTCGCAAGCTCTATGCTGCGTTTGAAGTTTTACCTGGCAAAGTGACGCTATTGAACCCTCAAATTTCCCCTGATTTACATGAATCGGATTTGAGTTTTATTGAGGTGCGCCAAGGCCAGGCGAACAAAGCGGGCTGGTACTTGTATAAACAACCATTGATTGCACACCGCATTCTTGGTCAGCCATCTTTAGAGCATCATGAGTACTTGAGTAAGTTGGTTGCTTGGTCATTCTTTAATGGTTTGATTACCGAATCGACTCGTTTACATTCTGTTGTTCGTGATGCTCATATTGATATTGATAAGTTCTATCAAATGGTCAGTGACCTGAGAAATACTTTTTCTTTGCGTAAGCGCCGCCCAAGCATGCAAGCGCTGGCCAGTCCATGTGAAATAAGCCAGCTGGCGATGTTCATCAACTTTGAGAATGATCCGACTTCTGAGTTGAGTCCTCGTGAATTGAAGCTTGATCTTAAGAATGCCGATATCTTCAGTTTTGGTGAAGAAGGTAAGAGCTTGGTTGGGAGTGTTGATCTGGTTTATCGTAATTCTTGGCATGAAGTGCGTACGCTTCATTTTCAAGGTGATACCGCGATGTTGGACGCCCTTAAAACTGTACTGGGTAAAATGCACCAAGATGCTTTACCGCCAGAATCAGTTGATGTGTTCTGTTACAGCAAAAACCTACGTGGTGTGATGCGTAACATGGTGTATCAGTTGTTGGCTGAGTGCATTGATTTGCGATTGAAACCGATTGAGCCTGAAAAGCGTCGTCGTTTTAAGGCTATCCGTTTAGCTAACAAAATGTTTGGTCTGTTCTTTGAACGTCGTGGTGTCTCGGTACAGATGCTGGAAAACTCGGTTGATTTCTATCGTAGTATTTCAACCAACAAGCTGAAGGGCTCGCCTTTACAGATGCTAGATAAAGAGCAAGAGTATCAATTACCCGAAGTGGTTGATGGTTTTGCTAGTGAGGGTTTAATCCAGTTCTTTTTTGAAGACACGGATAAAGGCTTCAATATTTATGTATTGGATGAATCGAATCAAGTTGAGGTGTACCACCAATACAGTGGTGAAAAAGATGAGATGATCGCAAGCGTGAACTCTTTCTACACTTCAGTAAAAGATGAAACGAAGGTGTCCTCTAGGTTGATTAATTTCAATCTACCTCAGTACTATCAAATTGTTCATCCGGAAGAAGGCAACTCTTATGTCGTGCCTTATCGTAACGATGCTACTTTGTCTTCTCGTAGCTCGAAGATAGTCAATATCTAAGTTTTTGAGCCGACAGATATTAAAAAGGAGTGATTGATTCACTCCTTTTTCCTTTCGCTTACAAATGATTAGACCCAATTGATCTCTTCACCTGCATGTTTCACGCATTCTTCTTTCACCATCTCAAACAATTCCATGCCTGTTTTTGAGCATGTCCATTTGTCATCAATTAACTTGAAGTGAAAGCCACCAGATTTAGAGGCTAACCAGATTTCACGCATTGGTTCTTGGCGGTTGATAATAATTTGGCTGCGGTTTTCAAACTCTAGTGTCATCACGTTACCAGTCACTTCGTAATCAACATCTGCCTCTGATTCATCGATAGCTTCTTCGATGTTTTGCATCTGTATATCGACCAGTTGATGAAATTCAGTATCGTTCATCCTTTCTATCCTATTGCTTTTCCTGAGTGTGGTGCGATTATAGGGGGCATTGAGTTAATAATCACGATATGCAAAATGAAAAAATTAATTACCGCTCTGTTTATGGTGTCCGTTATTGGACTTTCTGGTTGTGGTCAAACGGGTCCGTTGTACGATCCTGAAGATGTTCAACAGACCGAACAACCACAATAAGTGAAAACACGCAGAAATCGTTATTTATAAGGGATAAGAACTTTGGATTACTTCAACTATCAGGAAGATGGCCAGCTTTGGGCTGAGGACGTCGCACTTTCACAACTAGCAGAGCAATATGGTACGCCGCTGTATGTATATTCTCGTGCAACATTAGAACGCCACTGGAATGCGTTTGATTCATCGGTTGGTGAGCACCCACACTTAGTGTGTTATGCCGTTAAAGCTAACTCAAACCTCGGCGTATTGAATACTTTGGCTCGTTTGGGCTCTGGTTTTGATATTGTTTCTGGTGGTGAGTTAGAGCGTGTGGTTGCTGCAGGTGGCGATCCAGCTAAAGTTGTGTTCTCTGGTGTTGGTAAGACAGCCGCAGAAATGAAGCGTGCGCTTGAGTTAAACATTAAGTGTTTCAATGTAGAGTCTGAGCCAGAACTAGAGCGACTAAATAAAGTGGCAGGTGAACTTGGTGTTAAAGCGCCGATTTCTCTGCGTATCAACCCAGACGTTGATGCGAACACTCACCCTTACATTTCTACAGGTCTGCGTGACAACAAGTTTGGTATTGCGTTCGACCGTGCCCCTGCCGTCTATGCTTTTGCAAAAACACTCGATAACTTGTCTATCCATGGTATTGATTGTCACATCGGTTCTCAGTTAACCGATATCGAACCTTTTATCGATGCCACTGATCGCCTGCTCGCGCTGATTGATCAGCTGCGTTCTGATGGGATTAACATCAAACACCTTGATGTCGGCGGCGGCCTTGGTGTGGTTTATCGTGATGAATTACCACCACAGCCTTCAGATTACGCAAAAGCTTTATTGGCTCGCTTAGACAATCATTCTGATCTAGAGCTGATTTTCGAGCCTGGAAGAGCGATTGCTGCTAACGCTGGTGTATTATTGACGAAAGTCGAGTTCCTCAAGCCAACAGAGCATAAGAACTTTGCCATCATCGATGCGGCAATGAACGACCTGATGCGCCCCGCACTTTATCAAGCTTGGCAAGATATTGTGCCAGTCAGCCCTCGTCAGGGTGAAGCCGTGACTTACGACTTGGTTGGTCCGATCTGTGAAACGGGTGACTTCTTAGGTAAAGATCGTGACCTTGTTCTCGAAGAAGGCGACCTACTAGCAGTTCGTTCAGCTGGTGCTTATGGCTTCGCGATGTCATCTAACTACAACACTCGTTCGCGTGCGGCTGAAGTGATGGTGGATGGCGATAAAACTCACTTGGTTCGTCAGCGTGAAGAGCTTACGAGTTTGTGGGAACTTGAAAACATTCTTCCGGAGTAATTTTAAGCGTTATGCACTTCCATTTTTCTAAAATGCATGGTTTGGGCAATGATTTCATGGTCGTGGACTGCATTACTCAAAATATTTTCTTTTCTCCAGATTTGATCCGTCGTTTGGCGGATCGTCACACTGGTGTGGGGTTTGATCAGCTACTTGTGGTTGAGGCTCCTTATGACCCAGAAACTGACTTCCATTACCGCATATTCAATGCGGATGGCAGTGAAGTGGAGCAGTGTGGCAATGGTGCTCGTTGTTTTGCACGATTCGTTCGCATGAAAGGCTTAACGAATAAGTACAGCATCAACGTAAGCACTAAGAAAGGTAAAATGGTTCTTAAGATTGAAGACAATGACCAGATCACCGTAAACATGGGTGTTCCTGAGTTCGAACCAGGCAAGATTCCATTCAAGGCGAAACAGTCAGAGAAGACATACATCTTAAGAACGGATGCCCACACTTTATTCTGTGGTGCCGTTAGCATGGGTAATCCACATGTGGTTACCGTTGTTGATGATGTTGATACCGCTGACGTAGACACCTTGGGCCCACTTCTTGAAGCGCATGAGCGTTTCCCAGAGCGAGTGAATGCTGGCTTTATGCAAGTGATCAGCCGTGATGAAATTCGTTTGCGTGTTTACGAACGTGGTGCGGGTGAAACTCAAGCATGCGGTAGCGGTGCATGTGGCGCCGTTGCGGTTGGTATCACTCAAGGCTTATTGGCTGAGAATGTGAAAGTTCGTCTGCCTGGAGGTGATTTACAGATCAGCTGGCAAGGTCCGGGTAAGCCTTTGTTTATGACTGGCCCTGCAACGCATGTGTTTGATGGTCAACTTTCTTGCTAAGAACGATTCATCACTCATCGATTCATAAAACATAAAGGATAGGTTTTGTCTTACGTTGAAGCCGACGCACTCACCGCAGAAGTGGTCGCGGAATATTTACGTGATAACCCAGATTTTTTTCAAGACAGGAAAGATTTGGTTGATCGCCTTGCTATCAATAACGTTGAGCAGGGGGCTGTTTCTCTGGTTGAGGTTCAGCTAAAACGCCAACGCCACAGAATCGAAGAGCTCGAAGAAGAGATCACCGGTTTGATGTCGTTGGCTGCAAATAACGATAAAACCTTCTATGAATTTATGGATCTGCAAGCGCAGGTGCTGAAATGCAGTGACTTCATGCAGGTGATAAAAGCTGTTGAGCAAAAAGCGTTAGATCTAGGGCTTAAGGCTCATGTTCGAATCCTTTCGCAATCAGGTTTTTATCAGCTCAATGAAGAGCGTTACTCTAAGTTCTCACTTAACCATTTCAATGGTAAAGATGCTTACTTAGGGCGTTTGAGAAAAACCGACAGACACGATTTGTTTGGTGATTTTCCCGTTCCAGAGCTAGGCTCTTATGTAGTACTACCGCTCGCTAAGCTGTCTCCATTGGGTTTGCTCGCCTTTTCTAGTGAAGATGGCGGACATTTCCAACCCCATATGGACACGCTCTTTTTACGCCATTTAGCGCTGGTAGTAGCTCATTTGGCGGATACCTTACCTTGGCAGATAAATAATGAGCCTAGAGCCCAAAACACCTCTTCCTAGCAGCCTTCAAAAGCCACTTTCTCGCTTCTATGAATATCTCAGAAGCGAGAAGGGACTCAGCCTACACACCCAACGTAATTACAAACAACAGCTTGAAACCATGGCCGCTCATTTAGTAACTCTTGGCCTAAAAGACTGGGGCCAAGTCGATGCGGCGTGGGTAAGACAACTTGCCAGTAAAGGCATGCGAGAGGGAATGAAGGCGAGCAGTATTGCGACGCGCTTATCTTCACTGCGCAGCTTCTTTGATTTCCTTGTGTTACGTGGTGAAATGAACGCTAACCCAGCAAAAGGGGTTTCAGCTCCACGTAAACAACGTCCTTTACCTAAGAACCTCGATGTTGATGAAGTGGGTCAACTGCTTGAAGTGAACGGAGATGACCCATTATCGATTCGTGATCGAGCGATGATGGAAGTGATGTATGGTGCAGGCTTGCGACTCGCTGAATTAGTCGGAATCAACCTTAAAGATGTATTAGGCCGGCAGGGTGAAATCCGAGTGATTGGTAAAGGTGACAAAGAACGTAAAGCGCCGTTTTCTGGTTTAGCTAAAGAGTGGGTCGATAAATGGCTTAAAGTTCGTGGTGAATTGGCTTCACCGGGTGAAACCGCCCTGTTTGTGTCAAAACTAGGGACCCGTATCTCTCATCGCAGCGTACAAAAGCGTATGGAAGAGTGGGGTAAGAAGCAATCCGTCGCGAGTCACATTAGCCCACATAAATTGCGTCACTCTTTTGCAACACATGTGCTTGAGTCGAGCCAAAATCTTCGCGCAGTTCAAGAGTTACTTGGACATGAAAATATCTCGACGACCCAAGTGTATACCCACTTAGATTTCCAGCACCTGGCACAAGCTTATGATCAGGCTCATCCGAGAGCTCGTAAGAAGAATAGAGACTAGATTAAAGGGTTTACTATGCGAATTTATCGAGGGTTAAAGCCCATCAAAGCCATGACCTTTGACTTAGATGACACCTTGTATGACAACTGGCCTGTGATCATGAAGGTTGAGAAGGAGATGGCACAGTGGCTTTATCAAAAGCACCCTGTGTCGGCTTCTTTATCGCTCGAAGAGTGGCAGGGCATCAAGCAGCAAGTCGCATCTGAAAATCCAACCTTAAAACATGATGTCACTGTGTGGCGTGAAACTCAGATTAAAATTGGTTTGCTGCAATTGGGCTATTCTCTGCGGCAAGCAGAACAAGCGGCTCGAGAGGGTATTGAGCATGCCTTGTGGTTGCGTAATCAAGTCGATGTGCCTCAAGAAACACACCGAGTGATGACAGAACTCAGCCAGCGTATTTCGCTCGTTGCGATTACTAATGGTAACGTCGATCCGCATAAAATAGGGTTAGGACAGTACTTTCAGTTAATCCTCAAAGCTGGTCCTGACGGCAAAGCAAAGCCTTACCCTGATATGTTTGATACCGCTCAGCAGTACTTAGAGTTCGATGCTGAGAATATCCTTCATGTTGGTGACCATCTCAGAACTGACGTCTATGGGGCGAAGCGAAATGGCTTCCAAGCATGCTGGTTTAATGATACGGGTTCCAATTTATATCTATCTTCTAAGGCAAGTGTGTTACCTGATGTTGAAATAGATCAGCTCAGCGACCTTATGCGACTCATTTAATCGCCACTATAAGCTTATCGTGTCGCATTTATGATAATGAATTGTTACAGTGGTCGCCATTAAAAGCCGGTTTAGGCTAGGATAATTGGCGGCTATTTTTATAGATTCATTTCAGTCAAGCAGAGGTTGCGGGTTATTCAATTCACTCGATTTTGAACAAGGGTTGGCATGCAAACATTTACATTTCTCGCAAATACTGAGGAGTTATTTAAGTCTCAATTTAATCTGCGAGAGTGGAGTGACAACAAACAATACCTTATCCAGCTCTTTTCTGCTCAATCTTCTGATGTCGCTCGTGGAATCGCGAGTATTGCCTTAAAGCGTTTAAATCGTGCGACGCTAATTGGGCAAAGTGCACGCCATGTTATTTGTGACAACTGCCTTGAAAGTACGTGTACGTTAATCATTATCAGTGAATTTAAC
Organism: Vibrio sp. PSi01; assembly: GCF_054960695.1. Lineage (NCBI taxonomy): Bacteria > Pseudomonadati > Pseudomonadota > Gammaproteobacteria > Vibrionales > Vibrionaceae > Vibrio > Vibrio sp. PSi01. The sequence goes on along the minus strand of NZ_JBHNYN010000022.1, from coordinate 43,963 downwards.
GAAACTCGTTTATCTACTGCTGTTCAGCCTTTTACTGGCAACCCTAATTATGACAGCCAAGCGTTAACTGCTCAGTTAAACCTATCTGAAGATACCAAGACCGTGATCAGTCTATGTGATCAGGTTGAAGGTCGTGATTACCCTATCTATAACGCCTTTGAGAATCTGCCTTACGCTTTGCCGGTGGCTGGTGGGTTATGTCATGAGAATGAATTTGGTCGTTGGGTGATGCACAACGAAGAAATTTATCAGCACGCTTGTGTCGCTGTTGCTTTGAGTAACCCTAAATTAAAAGTTTGGTCAGATGCTTATTCTGAGTGGAACCCGATCGGGATGAAGCTGCGAGTAACGCGCGCTGAGGGTCATCGCTTATATGCATTAAATGATAAGCCTGCCATTGAGGTTTTCAAACATTACCTTGCCGATGGAAAAGATCTTCCCTTTAGTCAACTGATGAGCTTTCCACTTTATCGAGAACTTGGCAGAAAGAAGGGGATATCGACACCTTTGCGTATCAACGATGATGGAAGTATCGAGTTTGATAGCCCTTGGCATATCGGTGAAGAAGCGCAGTTCTGCTATAACCATCCGTCTTTGACCGCAGAAAAGGTGCGCCACGGTGCCGAGATGCTGGCCATCCATCAGCCTGAGTCTGTGATTATCTATAACTGCGTCTCTCGACTTGAATTCATCGATAGTAAACTTGAACTGAAGCCATTCGAAGGAATCGTGAATACGTGCGGAGCATACTGCATGGGTGAGCTATATCGTAATGAAGATCGCCAAGAGATACTTCATCATAGTCTTACTTATATTGCGATGAGAGAGTCGGACGAGATCGATGAGTTTCGCTGTGGGGGTTATCAGCGTGACTCTACAGTATCACCATTGCTTAATTTAGTAAGAAATGCCGTTGCTGATCTCGATAGCATGAATATTCAGATGGAGGAAAAACTTCATCAACAGGCACGTCGTTTAACGGAAAGTTATCGTATTGACTCTCGTACCGGGCTGCCTAATCGCATTGTATTAAAAGAACGCCTCAATATGATTCTCTTCACTGAGCACCTGTTGACGCTCAAACTGACCAATTTCCACCAAGTGAACGAGAAATATGGCTACCAAGTAGGGGATCAGTTATTACAGGATCTCTCTAATTACTTTGTAGAGCGATTGCACCTTCGCGTGGTTAAGGAATCCAAGGTAAAGGTAGAGCTGTTCAGTATTGGTGTTGGTGAGTGGGCTATCATCTTTAATGCAAGTGTTGATAGTACAAAGATAGAGCAACGTTTCGTCGAGTTCGCTGATGATATCGAACACACCAACTTTGAACCCTATGGACTCACTGATATTGATTATCTCTCAGTATCGTTATGCGGTGGTTTTGCGAGCCGTTGTGATTTCTTAAGCGACAGCGGTGATCAGATCTTATTAAAGGCCATTGAAGCTCGTCGTTATGGTGTGCGAAATAATACTCACATTACTAATGCTAAGAATATTCAAGTCAGCGAAGAAGATCGTAAGGAGCAACTTGGTTGGTTGAGTTGTGTAAGCCGAGCGATCTTAGATCAGAACATAATTACCTACTCACAACCTATTGTAGCGGCGGGGACTCATGAAATGATCGCTCAAGAGTGCTTGGTCAGAATCATGGAATCAGATGGCTCGATTATCCCTCCTGGTAAGTTCTTACCTATCATTGCTGATACGCATCTTTATACTCGTCTTAGCCGACATATGATTAAAAGCACCATCGGTTATATGGCGGATAAGCAGAGCTCGTTCTCTATCAATCTATCCCCGCAAGATTTATTGAGCGATAAGACGCTTGAGGTTCTTGAGGCGGCGATTAGCGGTATGAATGATCCGACTCGACTTGGTTTAGAGGTTTTAGAATCAGAGCAGATTAAAGACTATGGCCGAATGATTGAGGTATGTGATCACTTCCGTGCTCTAGGGACGAGAATCATTGTCGATGACTTTGGCTCAGGCTATTCCAATATTGATGAAATCATCAAGCTTGAACCGCAAGTCATTAAGTTGGACGGCAGTTTGATTCGCAACATTGATAAGGACGAAAAACAGAGAAATATCACCTCTCAACTGGTGCGTTTATGTCAGGTGTTTAATGCTAAAACAGTCGCTGAATTTGTTCATAACCAACAGGTTTGTGATATCGCGGAGCAAATGGGTGTCGACTACCTACAAGGTTATCACTTTGGTGAGCCTAAGCGATTGTTTTAAAATACAAAGGTCAGGCTGTTATACGATATATCTATTGAACGGCGCGCAATCACAGCTCACCGCCTGGTTTTATTGAAATGAATGATGTTTAACTAACGTCACATTATTAGTACGACGATCGTAATTATTCCGTGCAAGCTGTATTTATAATAAGCACAATGACGAATCATTAACGTAACGATTAATGTGAATATGCAGTCGACCTCTCTCCTGATACAAGACATAGAACAAACCCAACATGAATTGGACAAGATAGATTTTCATAAACATGAAAGTTTGCTGATTCAGGTGTTCTCTTCTTTCGAGAAAGGTTCGGTTTTGGCTGCCTGCCAAGTGATTAAATCGATTTTCCCCAACGCCAAACTCATTGGTTGTAGTGCAAACCACTACATCAGCCAAGGTGTCATCCTGCATCAAGGCCTTTATCTTATTGTCACTCGCTTTGACGCGACGTCTTACACTTGCGGTATTGTGGAATACAGTGAGCAGCCTCTACTCGATAGTGGAATGATGGCGGAGCAGCTGCAGTGTCATGCCGAAACTCAAAGTATCATCTGTTTCGCAGATTGCTTGCAGATAAACAACCGAGCTCTGTTTGCAGCGTTTGAGCAATCGAGGTACTCATTACCTATTTGTGGTGGTGCCTCTACCATTACAGAGGGGGGCCGATGGGTAATGCTCAATGGTGTCTGTTATGAAAATGCCTATGTGATGGTGGCGTTGCACAGCTCAAAGCTTGCCATTACCAAAGGTTATTACACTGAGTGGAATCCAATCGGTCGAACCTTTCGAGTGACGGGCGCTCAAGATAATCGGTTAGCAAAATTGGATGGAATACCGATTCGTGATCTTTATAATCGTTACCTTGCTGATGGTCTGGAAGTCCCTTTTGAACAGTTGCACAACTTCCCTTTGATGGTTGGCGACCCAAAAGAGCAAAATATTCACCTGCCACTTGAGGTCATGGAGTGCGGAGAGATAGAGTTCAGTGGTCAGTTTCAGGTGGGCGATGAGGTCAGATTTTGTTATGACCACCCCTCATTGACTTTAGAGCAAGTTAGGCTTGGCGTTCAACAAATTGCCTCACATAAACCAGAACAGCTCTTTATCTATAACTGCACTTCTCGAATCGACTTTATCGATGGTAACCAAGAGGTAGAGGTTTTCCAAAAGCTGGCGGATACTTACGGTGTTTATTGTATGGGCGAGCTTTATCAAGATACGGGTCAACAAAGAATCTTGCATCATAGCTTAACTTATCTCGCCCTAAGAGAAGGGGAAGGTAAGGCTGCGTTGCCACTCGAAACACAACCAGCAACCAATATATCCCCGCTATTTTCACTGATTCGAAACGCACTGCTTGATGTCGATGATATGAACAACAGTATGGCCAGTAAGATTCAACAGCAAGCGACTGCATTGACTGCGAGCTACCGAATTGATCGCCGTACTGGCTTACCCAATCGAAGTGTTCTGCGTGAAGCATTGTCGACAATGAGTTTTTATAGCCATTTATTAACGCTGAAGGTCACCACCTTTGGTCAAATCAATGAGAAGTACGGTTATCGAGTAGGTGATAAGCTTCTGCATGATTTGAGTGAATACCTTCAAAAAGCACTTTTGAAGTTCTTTGATGAGAGTTGCCAACTTTATAGTATTGGCATTGGCGAGTGGGCCGTGGTTTTTGACAGTTGGGCTAGTCAAGAGCAAATCCACCAGCGTTTCTCTGAATTTGCAGATCAAACCGAGCATGTCAACTTTGAGCCAATGGGGTTACCGGATATCGATTATCTTTCGGTTTCAGTCTGTGCTGGTGTCGCGAGTCGTCGCGATTTCCCTACGACCTCCATTGATGATTTATTACTGAAAGCGATTGAAGCTCGACGCAGCGCGGTGAGTCAGAATAAACATCTGGTGAGTGCTAAGGCGTTAATCCAATTAGAGAAGCATCGCCAAGAACAACTCGGTTGGCTATCGTGTGTCAGCCGCGCGGTGCTCAACCAAAATATTGTTGCTTGCTCGCAACCCATTGTGTCGGCACATAGTCATCAATTAGAAAGCTACGAGTGCTTGGTTCGAATCGAAGAAGATGGCCAGTTGATCGCACCGGGTAAGTTCTTACCTATTATTGAGGGTACCCACCTCTATACACGCTTAAGTCGCCAAATGATAACGCGCACCTTTGATTTCATGAGCCAGAGAACCGATTCGTTCTCAATTAACTTAGCGCCACAAGATTTCAGCAATGAGAAAACCATTTTACACCTTGAGCAAGCCATCAAAAAAATTAGCCACCCACAGCGTATTGGTTTAGAGGTGTTAGAAACTGAGCAAATTCAGGATTACGGTCGCTTGATCGAGGTGTGTAATCACTTTCGCGATCTTGGGGTGAATATCATTGTCGATGACTTTGGTTCTGGCTATTCGAACATCGATGAAATATTGAAACTGGAACCACAAGTGATAAAGCTCGATGGCAGCTTGATTCGCAATATCGATAAAGATAAGAAGCAACGCAAAATAGCTCAACAACTCGTCAGTCTGTGTCATATCTTAAACGCTAAGACGGTAGCGGAGTTCGTACATAATGAACAGGTATGTCGAATAGCAGAGGATATGGGGGTTGATTACTTGCAGGGGTATCATTTTGGTGAACCCAAGCGTCTGTTTTGATGGGGCGATTGACGTAGCCGATCGTTTCACGTGAAACACTCATTGGTTCAAAAACTAAAGTGCGATGTAAAAAGGGTGAGCTTATGGCTCACCCTTTGTTTTTAGCTATTTATCTCCAGCATCTGCACTCAACTATTTGAGTGAGTGGCCACACTTATCGGCTTGGAATACTTTTAGATAATGTTGGAAATAGTCATCAATCTGTCGCGCTTGCTCTTCTTCACCTAATGCCTTGAGCAGTTCAACGCCAACCTCACAGGTACACAAATGACCACTGTCTTGGTTGCGGCGCAGAGTGTATGAGGATTCACTGGTAATGTTGAGGTGAGCTTGTGGAATCGCTTGTAACCAAACACTCTTGTTGAGTATTTTCTTCGCTTCTTGCCATGTACCATCCAAAATAATGAATAGCGGCTTACGATCTCCAGCTACAGATGACACGGCTTGCTGACATTCGATGCTTTTATCACTTGGAAACAATAGAAAAGGCTGTCGTGTTTCATCTTCAAGTAATGCCATTAGATCGGCAGGTGGCGTCTTTCGTTGCCACACGAACGCCTCGCACTTCTCAAGCGATTGTTGCAGCAGTTTCCCTGTATTAGTGTCTCGCGAAAACTCATTCTCGTGAGTCAACAGTACAAGGTCGACTTGGCTCTTAATACTTGGTATTAAATGACAAACGCATTGGTGAGTAAAACCACAACCACCACAAGCTTGTTGGTTACTCATGTTTATAACTTAACTCCGATTTTTGCTGGTGAGATACCATCCGCGAACAAAACCACATCGCTGATATTAGCATTATCTGCGACTGGCGCTACGCTTGGGTTAAGTGGGTAGCTGACACCAGAGTAAGACAGTGTATGTTTCGCCGGTGTTGCCCCACCTCCGCTGACATTGAAGATAAGATCGTGCCAGCCGTGGCTTTGTGATTTGCCAAGGCGGATATCCCCTTTGACCAATGTTACCCGGCTGTTGAAACGCCAGTTGTCTTGATGGTTTTCAAAAATGAGTAAAGTACAGCCTCCAGAGCCACACCAGTTGAGTTGAGCGAGTAACTCTTCTTTACCGTCACCGTTAAGATCGTAAGTCAGCCAACGATACTTAGTGTTGTCCGGTGAGGTGTTATTGATCTTGAAATACTCACGGATCGCTTGGTCGACTTTTTGATCAAGTTGATCGCTCGAGTTAACCTGTTTTGCGGTTAGATCCACGGCCGTGGTCGTGTTTACTTGCGCCTGTTCACTCTTGGCTTCAAATAACACCAAACCGCCATTGGCAATCGGGTAGACAACGTTGCCTACTTTCTCTTTTTCAGCGACCAGCTTGCCGTTGTCGAGCGTGAAGATACGTTCAGAGATTAAGTATTGTTGCTGGTGGCGAGTCATTACCACTTGTACTTGATTTTGGTTCAGTTGCTGCCAGAAGCCTTGTTCAACAATTGAAGGGTCGCCATTGCTGTACGAGTATGTGGTCACAGCGCTGTGATCATCGTTGAGTTCAAGGTTGATAGAGAACCCTGTGTTCTTCGTTGAACTTGCGAAGTAGAGCCCGCTCCAGTTCAGCGTTGGATCTTGATTTGATAATGTCGCACAGCCACTGTAGCTACTGTCATTGAGATTGAGCTTGGCTTCCAAGCCGTAGATTGAGTCGCTCATGCCATCGCTACAGCTTTCTTTTTTGAGATTGAGTTTTCCTTGCGCCGTTTTACCTTCTAATTGGTAATCACGACTGTTTGGTGTGGTGCGGCTTGATTCAATATTTAGGCGTTGTGGTTCTTCGCCCATCTGAGCGTATTTGAGTTGGTCTTTATCGAAGGCTGCGGACCAGAAAGGTTCATTGCCAAATACGCGTGTTGAACGTAGGGGTTGGTCACAACGGTTAGGGTTTTCTGCGGTTAGGATATTCACTTGATCAACCACGAAACGTGCCGTGAAATCTGCGTTATAACCCGTTTGGCTCGGCACAGTTAGGTATCCAATCAGCTCGCCATATAAAGCTTGGTAAGGTCGGGTTGCTAGCCCTTGAGCTTCCAGTGCTAATTCTGGTGATAAATCTAACCAGTATTGTTGTTGGCTACCGCAAGGAGTGAAGGTTCGGCTTTCATGGCCAACCACAACCTGACCACGCATGATGAAGGTTTGCGGTTGGATGCTCAGTGGCTCATCCAAGGTTGCTGGTGGTAGTTCTGGCTTTTGGGGGACATTTGGCGCTGTGACACAGCCTTGTAGAGCGAATGCGACTAGCCATGTCACTGGGTTTTTTATTACCTTCATGTTATATCTTCCTCGGAGCAACCGTTAATTGGATTTATTATGGCATATTGGTTATTTAAAACAGAACCTGACACCTTTTCTATTCAGACTCTGAGAGTACAAAAAACCTCTTGTTGGGAGGGTGTACGCAACTATCAGGCTCGAAACATGATGCGCGATGAAGTTAAGCTTGGAGACCTAGTGATGATATACCATTCATCATGTAAGAAAGTTGGCGTAGCAGGGATCGCCAAAGTAACCAGAGAAGCCTACCCAGACCACTTTCAGTTCGACCCAGAGAGTGATTACTACGATCCTAAGTCTTCACCAGATAACCCGCGCTGGATAATGGTGGATGTCGAGTTTGTTCGAGTGACTGAACGCTTGATTCCCTTAGCAACGCTTAAAGCCATGCCTGAACTATCAGAGATGCCATTGGTGAAGCGCGGTAATCGCTTATCTATCATGCCGGTTACCGAACAAGAGTGGCAGGCAATCTTAAGCAAAGAAGTGCTAGGTTCTCGATAGCGTTAGAGAGAGCTTTTTACGTAAGGTTCAAAAAGGCAGCCAGTTGGCTGCCTTTTTATTTATTAAGATGGCTTCGACGAGACAAGGTTAGAGCAGATGTTTTTCTAAGTAGCGTGCAACCGCATCGTCGGCGTTGCTGCCAATCACTTCATTGTGTGGCAAAGCTTTGAGGACCTTCTCATGCGATGTACCCATCACTAAGCCTTTTCCAGCCATTGAAAGGAGTTCGACATCGTTCATGCCATCACCAAAGGCAATACAGTTCTCAAGTTCTAGGTCTATAGATTGTGCAACGGCTTGTAGCGCATCACCCTTAGACACTTCTGCTGCCATCACTTCTAAACACCAAGGCGTTGAGAATGCGATATTCAGCTTGTCACCAAACTGCTCGTTCAATTTATCTTCGAACGGAACAAGGTGTTCATGTTCTTGATTTGGGTGAGTACAGAAGATTTTAGCAATGCCTTCGGTCGGCGCATTGTCGACGTCATACAGTCGGTATGTAAAACCAGTTTGATCGTGGAAATTCTTCATGGTTTCGTCTTCACGGTTTAGCAACCATTCGTCGTTCATGTAGATATGAATAAAGATCTCAGGGTCTTGTTTGAGAACATCAACTACGCTTTGTACAAGATCCACTGGCAGGTTTTTGGCATACATCAGGTTGTCGTCTTGATCATGCACACGCGCGCCGTTCGAGGTGATCATGTAAGCGGGGATGCCTGTTTGTTTACGAATGCCTGCAACATCAACATGGTGTCGGCCAGTAGCGAAGATAAAGGTATAACCTTGTCCATGTAACTTCGTGAGTGTCTGATTAGTAAAGTCGCTGAGCTGATGGTTTGGCGCTAACAGCGTACCATCTAAATCGGAGGCAACAATTTTCACGGAATCTTTTAGTGCAGGAATAGTCATTTAACCCTCATTGCAAAATGCTTAACTAAAATCGACACTAGCTAACGCTAGTATTCTCTTTAACTACAATATCTGTACTTGGAAATTGTATGCCAAATTTGCGTAAGAAAAGAGGGCAAAGCTCGCCTACTTCTCTTCCTCTTTAGCACCTCAATTCTTAAAGGCTTGCCCTCTTAATCGTCCTCGTTAAGCAAAGAATTGATTGATGGCGTCTAGTGTTTGATTACGGTATTCATCTTGTTCAAACAATACTTCATGCCTAGATCCTTCAATGACCTTAAACATGCAATCTGAGTTGGTTTTCTTCAATTTATTGATGAATTTTACTTGAGCATCGTTACTGACAATTTTTTCTTCCCCTGCCTGAATCAATAACAGCGGGATTTTTATTTGACGAGTTTGTTGTATCGCCTGTTTAGCGGCCATTAACCCTTGCCATACCCAGCGTGTGCTTGGTCCGCCAACCTGCAAAGAGGGGGAGCCGTCATACAGGCAACGAAACCACTGATAACGCACCTTACTGTGGCTTAGTAGGTTGTTTTCAAAAGGCTTTGAATAATAGGCCTGTTGGCCCGGGGCATACGTTGGTTTAGCGTGAAAAGCCGTTAACGCTTGTCCAACGAGCATCGCGATAGGTTTAAAATACCACTCGGTGTTGATACCAAACATTGGAGCGCACAGGGTGACTTTGTCAAACGGGTGAGCTGGATGAGTTTGCAAGTATCGAGTAGCTATAGTACTACCCATTGAGTGTGCGAGCAGGTAGCAATTGGAATATCGGCTTAGATCAAAACTGGCAATGACGTCAGACATATCTGAAACGTAATCATCAAACTCATGAATGTGACCAATGTCAGAGTCTGTTACCATGCGTTCAGACTGGCCTTGACCTTGGTGGTCAAATGAATAAACGTCATAGCCTTGCTGATAGAAATCATAAAAGAGTTCTTGGTATTTCAAGCAACATTCAATGCGGCCATTTGAAATAACAATGGCTTTGGTGTGCGTTGGTGAGGTTAAGCTACACCAGTACAGCTTCTTTTTGCCAGATGTTGTTAGATACCCATCTTTTCGTTGTTGCCAAAGGGTGGGGATAGGGTGTTTAATCGCTTGTTCGAACTGAGGTTCTTGCGTGTAAGAAAACGGGGCTTCACTGTGGTTTTCCATGGGAAATTACCTGAACTGATGCATGTGAGAGCTTTATTGCTACTAATGTTGTTAGATTAAAGAACTAGTAAGGAAATGCAAATGGATACTCATGTTTGGCTTGCTTATGTCGTCACTGCGATATTGTTTAGTTTGGCTCCGGGCTCAGGTACCGTTAACTCGATCAGTAATGGACTTAGTTATGGCACTAAGAAGTCACTTGCGTCGATCGCAGGCTTACAGCTTGGCCTTGCATTCCACATTTTGTTGGTGGGGGCGGGTATCGGTGCATTAGTGGCAAAATCAGCGCTGGCATTCACCATTATCAAATGGGTTGGTGTAGTTTACCTGGTTTGGTTGGGCATTCAAAAATGGCGTGATAACTCTAACTTGGTGGCTTCAGAAGAGAGCTCTACGCTATCGAGTAGTAAGTTACTTAGAAATGCTGTGCTTATTAATCTCACTAACCCGAAATCTATCGTGTTTTTAGTGGCTCTGTTTCCTCAGTTTATCGACCCGACACAACCTCAAGCACCACAACTGTTAGTCCTCGGTGTGACAACGGTATTCATTGATAGCGTTGTTATGTTGGGTTACACCTCATTAGCTTCACAAATGGGACGTTTTATTCGCTCTGATCGCATAATGGGTAAGATAAATAAAATATTTGGTGGTATGTTCATGGGTTGCGGCGCTTTGCTAGCTGCTGCCAAAGCTTAATGAAAGTAATAGAGTTATAGTTAAATCAATTAGAGTTATCAATAAATGACCGCTACGTACGTTGCTCGACAACCTATCTTAAATCGTAACAAGAACACGCTCGGTTATGAGCTGTTGTTTCGCGATGGAGAGAGGAATGCCTATCCAGCGCATATTGAGTCTAATCGAGCAACGTATCGTCTGATTGTTGAAAACTTTTTGTCGGTAGGGCTTAACCCTTCGATCTCATCTTCGCGCTGCTTTATCAATTTCCCATACCAAAGCCTGATTCGTCGACTTCCTTTAAGTTTACCGAAAGACAAGGTGGTGGTAGAGATCCTCGAGACCTGTAAACCAACCGATGAGTTATTAGATGCGGTAAAAGAGCTTTACCAAGCTGGCTACATGATTGCTCTTGATGATTTTACATCGACGCCTGAATGGGAACGCTTCCTGAGGTATACGCACATCGTTAAGCTCGATATCATGCAAATGGGTTTGGATGAGGCGTGTGATTTGGTTAAAGCCCATCAAGGGAAGAAGTTTAGCTTTCTTGCTGAACGCGTTGAAACCGAACAAGAATTCAAGCAAGCGAAAGAGGCCGGTTTTAAGTTCTTCCAAGGCTACTTCTTTAGTAAGCCGCAAATCATCAAGACCAAGTATATTAGCCCAGAGCAAGTGATTGCCATGGAGTTATTTCAAGAGGTGTGTAAACCGGACGTCGACTTCCAACGTGTTGAAAGCATTGTCGCGAAAGATGTCGCTTTATCTTATAAGTTACTGCGGTTTGTAAACACCATGTCGCCTCGTCTTGAGGTGACTATTTCTTCGTTCCGTCAGGCCTTAGTGTATCTGGGGCAAGAGAAACTGAAAATGTTTGTCTCGTTGGCGGTGGCATCTTATGTCTCTGATAAAAAACCAAAAGAGTTGTATGGCCTGTCTTTACAGCGTGCTCAATTTTGCCAGCGCATGTCTCGTTACCAGGCATTTGCAGGGCACACTGAGCAGGCGTTTATGATTGGTTTGTTTTCATTGCTTGATGCGCTGCTTGATCTGTCGTTAGAGAATCTCGTAGAGCAGTTGCCGTTGTGTAAAAGTATCAAGGTTGCTTTGCTTCGAAGAGAAGGGCCATACGGGACTCTACTGGCACTTGAAGAGAGTTTTGAGCATGCAGATTGGCAACAAATTGATGAGCATTGCGCTGATCTAGGACTTAATGTCGAGCAAGTAAAAACAGAGCTTACCGAAGCGCGACGCTGGAGCCATACCGTTACTAACCAGCTTTGATTTATCTTTGTTAAACTTTAATGACAATTGAAACGCACGCCTTGACGTGCGTTTTTTTATAATTAAGATATATGCATATCCATATATGAGTATGTAATTATGCTTCCTCACCAATTTTTTAAATTACTGTCTGATGAAACGCGAGTGCGTTGCTTAATGCTGATTGTGCGCAATGAATGCCTTTCTGTTGGTGAGTTGACTCAAGCATTACAAGAAAGTCAGCCAAAGATTTCCCGTCACCTAGCGCAGTTGCGCTCAAATGGTATTTTGACGGATGTTCGCCAAGGGCAGTGGGTGTTTTATCGTCTGTCACAAGATTTACCCGGTTGGATGCTCAAGTTAATTGATGACCTTATCGCATCGAACTGTTTGAAAACGGAATACCAGCAAGATATTGAGCGTTTAGAAGCAATAACTTCACGCCCTCAATGTTGCGTTTAATTGAATATTTTTAGATTCACCACTGACTGAGAGAACACACAATGACAGTTAAAGTAGGTATTAATGGTTTTGGCCGTATCGGCCGTCTAGCACTTCGTGCCGCATTCGATTGGGCTGAGCTAGAGTTTGTTCAGATTAACGATGTTGCTGGCGATACATCGACATTGGCTCACTTGCTTGAGTTTGATTCTGTTCAAGGCCGCTGGAACCACGCAGTGAATGTTGAAGGCGATGAGATGATCGTCAATGGACAGCGTATAAAGACGACTCAAGAACGCGATATTGATGCTGTTGATTGGTCAGGTTGTGATGTTGTTCTTGAAGCGACTGGTGTTCACCGTAAAACCTCTTTCCTTAATAAATATCTTGAGCAAGGCGTGAAGCGTGTTGTGGTATCGGCTCCAGTGAAAGAAGACGGTGTCGCCAACATCGTAGTTGGTGTAAATGACGCTATCTTCGATCCAGCGGTACATAAGATTGTGACAGCTGCATCTTGTACTACTAACTGTCTTGCGCCTGTTGTGAAGGTGATTAACGAGAAGTTAGGCATCGAGAACGCAGCCTTTACCACTATTCACGATCTAACCAATACACAAACTATATTAGATGCGCCGCACAAAGACCTACGTCGTGCTCGTGCATGTGGTATGAGTCTTATCCCGACAACGACAGGCAGCGCTAAAGCGATTGTTGAGATCTTCCCAGAGCTTGAAAACCGCATCAACGGCCACGCGGTTCGTGTACCACTAGCGAATGCTTCTCTGACAGATATCATCTTTGAAGTGAAGCAAGACACCACAGCCGAAGATGTTAACGCGATGCTGAAAGAAGCGTCTGAGAATGAACTTAAAGGCATTCTTGGTTTTGAAGAGCGTCCACTGGTTTCTATCGATTACAAAGGTGACCAACGCTCAACCATCGTGGATGCACTATCAACCATGTTAGTGGGTAAGCGCATGGTCAAGATTTACGCTTGGTACGACAACGAGATGGGCTACGCAACACGTACTGCTGAGCTAGTTCGTACTGTTGGTCTGGCTTAATTTACAAGATTTTTAAGAGATAGATGACGATGACAAACTCTCAAGTACATCCAACATGGCAACTAGATTTAGAAACTGGTGCGTTAGTGCTTACTCCATGTCCAGGTACAAAAGGTGCTGACTTAGATGCATCTCTAGCGCAACTGAAAGCACAAGGCGTGGAAGCGATTGTGACGGCTCTAGACAGTGAAGAACTGGCGAGCAAGAACGTATCTGAGCTAGGCGAGAAAGCGCAAGTACTAGGCATGCAGTGGTTCCAAATCGAAATCGAAGACGATTGTGCTCCGGGTGCTGATTTTGCTGCGAAATGGCAGGCGGCTAGCCCTGCGCTACACCAAGTGGTGGATAACGGCGGCAAGGTAGCAATGCACTGCATGGGCGGTTCTGGCCGTACTGGCTTGCTTGCTGCACACTTGCTGTTAGAGAAGAGTTGGGATCTGAGTAAGATTGTTCAAGAAGTACAATCACTTCGTCCGGGCGCCTTCACTAAACCGATCCAGATTGAGTACATTAATGGCGTAGCGAACGGCTAATAAGCCATGGTTGTTATACAAGGAGCTTTTGGTATCTGGAGTGTTGAACTTATCATGATCCAAAAGCTCTTTTTGTTTAGATTGCAGAGATAGCATTATGTTTTCAAACCTAAGTAAGAGCGTTCGCCAATATATGTTGGTGACATTCAACTATTGGAATTTCACCATTACGGATGGTGCACTTCGTATGCTGGTGGTTCTGTATTTCTATGACCTTGGCTACAGTTCGTTAGAGATCGCCTCACTGTTCCTTTTTTATGAATTCTTTGGTGTAGTGACTAACCTAATCGGTGGTTGGTTAGGGGCGCGTCTTGGCCTCAATAAAACCATGAATATCGGCTTAGGGATGCAGGTTGTCGCCTTGAGTATGCTCGCGGTGCCAAGCGCAATGTTGACCATCCCTTGGGTAATGGCGGCGCAGGCGTTGTCTGGTATCGCTAAAGACCTCAATAAGATGAGTGCCAAGAGCTCAATCAAAACTTTAGTCCCTGATGAACAGCAAGGTGCGCTTTATAAGTGGATTGCGGTTCTAACCGGATCTAAGAATGCACTGAAAGGTGCCGGGTTCTTTATCGGTGGTTTACTGCTTTCGATGATTGGTTTCCAGTACGCTGTGCTCGCGATGGCTGCTGTGCTGACATTGGTCTTCATTGGCAGTTTGGTGAGCTTAGAAGCGGACATGGGGAAAGCGAAAACTAAACCCAAGTTCAAACAGATTTTCTCCAAATCTGAATCCATCAATATCTTATCGGCTGCGCGTATGTTCCTATTTGGTGCTCGTGATGTGTGGTTTGTGATTGCTCTGCCGATTTATCTAGGCAGCGTGTTTGGTTGGGATCACTCATGGGTTGGTGGCTTCTTAGCGGCTTGGACCATCGCTTACGGCTTTGTACAGGGCATTGCACCAAAGATTACCGGTAAAGCGCAAGGTAAGGTACCTGATGGCCATGCAGCGCTATTGTGGGCGGGGGCGTTGGCTATTGTGACCGCTGGTATTGCCTATGCGGTGCAAATTGGCTGGCAACCAGAGTTAGTGATCATCGGTGGCTTGATGGTGTTTGGTGCCGTTTTCGCGGTGAACTCATCATTGCACTCATACTTGATTGTGAGTTATGCGAAAGGCGATGGTGTGTCGCTTGATGTCGGCTTCTACTACATGGCGAATGCGATGGGCCGTTTGATTGGTACGATATTATCAGGCTTGGTTTTCCAAATGGCCGGCTTGTCTGCGTGTCTTTGGGTCTCCTTCGCGTTCTTAGCGATAACGACACTGATCTCTTTGCGTTTACCGAAAGTGCCACAAATCTCAGCGGCATAAGCTTCAGCCGCATGAGCCTTAGTCGTAAGAGCGAGGCTTGTATAGCCTAAAGTCGAATGAACTTAATTCGCGATAAGCCTCTCCTTTAACACTAAGCTGACTTGGTATTTATTCCGGTCAGCTTTTTTATTGCTATAGTAGAATGATTGAATATTAATCAGGCATTTACATGAAGCAGCGAATTCTCTTTTTTGATTTAGCACGATGTGTCGCGGCCGTAGCGGTTATCGCGATTCATGTTTTGGCTCCTTATCGTAATGAATTGAACACCATTCCTTTCGGCGAATGGCTTACCGCCATCACGGTGAACAGTTTCAGCCGCTGGGCGGTGCCGGTGTTCATCTTGATTACTGGTGCCCTGATGCTCAGTGACCAACGCCCGTTTGATGCGAAATACTACCTTAAGCGTCGATTGGGCAAGGTACTGATCCCTTTCATTGTCTGGTCGCTTTTCTATACCTACCTATCTGGTTGGTCTGCGATGGGTTTTGATGCTGATGTGAGTTGGGATATTTTGCTCAATAGTTACCATCACTACACGTACTACCATCTTGGTTTCTTCTATTACTTTATCCCGCTCTACTTTGTGATTCCTTTCTTACAGATCATGGTTAGAAAGTATGGGGACAAAGCGGTTTATGGTTTCACTGCAGTGTGGCTATTTACCACTTTGTTGTTCTTACTCAGGATAGATGGCCCATGGAGTCACGAGCTGTGGCTTTACACTGGGTACCTACCTTTGGGGTATATGCTGTATAAAATCGTTCCGCTTAACAAGGTGACGGTCGGTGTGAGTGTTTTACTTGGTGGGTTAGCATTACTAACCACGGTCTACATGGTGGTTGATGCAAGCCTGATAGCTGAGGAATACACGGTAGGTCGTTGGTTATCTTACAAAACATTGAATACGGTATTAGCTGCAAGCATGGTGTTCATGCTGTGTCGTTATTACGGAGAGGGTTTATCTGATAAGAGCAATCAAGTGGTTGGTTTTATCAGTAAACACAGTTTAGGTATTTACCTGCTGCATCCTATCTTTTTGTGGCCAATGAAAGAGTTCGGTTGGTTCCAAGGACATCCTGCTTGGGTGATTCCATTATGGATCGTGGTTAGTGGTGCAGGGGCTTTATGGATGAGCTGGTTAGTATCTAAGTCAGAGAAGACACGTTGGCTTTTACCTTAGCGATTAGTACTAAGGCTATTCTTGCGAACTGTGCTTGGCTTGCTTTGATGACAGATGGTTGAGGCGGTTTATGACTAGCGTTTCAAAGCAAAGTGCAAAAATTTATCGCCTTGGTAAGTTAAGGTTCCTTTATCACCAGGATTAAGTGCGTGGAAATAGTGGATACCGACTTGGAATTCTCGCTTCGGACCAACAACCCCACGTTGAACGTAAATCCAGTATTCTTGATCTTCTTGGCCCGGTTCGGCGTCAGGAAGATCGATGGATTGTTTGTCTAACACAGTGACATTCACTTTCTTTTCTGGCGCATTTTCACCTTGCGTGTGTTTTCGATAGAAACCAAGAAATACCCAAGCTGCTAGACCGGCGAGTGCAAAGATGGCAAAAAAGAGTGAATTAGGCATATAACCTCCATGTAGTCGTGATGGTTATTCTAGTCTTTCAAGCAATAGGGATATGTGTTTGAAGCCGTTATTCGTGAAGTGTTGTAAGCCAAGCTGATTATTTTTCGGCTGATATCACATTTAATGGCTAGTTTGGGATAAAGCGTTGTTATTTATTGTCTCTTTCTCTCGTAAATAACAATGATTTTGTATAAGAATAAGGAAATGCTCGACTAGAATTATAGTGTGGAGTGGGAGGGCCAAGATGACCGATATTGAAAAAGTGGTGAATAGAACTCGCAATATAGAAAAATTATTGAGACTTCAATATCACGCTGAAGGCGAAGGATTGCATGAGCTTGTAACAAGCTGTGAAGAAAGGCTACCGCACGATATGGTAATCAAGCTGCGTTATATCGCAACGTGTCGTAACAAGGTAGTGAATGAACATGAGGCTCAGCTGGAAGACCAGCAAAAATTTATAATGATGTGTAACGACTGTGAGAAGGAACTGACACCTCGTAGCGGTCGTTTTATTTGGCGAGTTGCGATCTTACTGATGATGGTAATGACTTTGGCTGCTGCTGGTTTCTATTATGCGAACTGGGATGTATTAACATTACATTTGTTTTCGAAGTGAAAAATCTGAACAAAAAAAGGGACGCTCATGGCGTCCCTTTTTTTATCTGTAACTTGCTTAGTACATCATCGGTAGTGTCATTAGACCTACAACTACCGCGATCATTACAAGTCCTTGTCTTTGCGAAGATGAAATCATAACACTACTCCTAAATTTGGTTGTCTCTCGCTATGTTTAAAAGAATAGCACTACTTATGGCTTTAGATCAAGTATTACTTTCGAAAGCTTTAAAAGTAGAAGAAAAGTGCCAGTTTTTAAGTTGTAAATCTCGATTTAACTGTATTTTTTGGTGTGTTCTTATTTTGTTCGTTGTGATTCATGTTTGTTCTTATTACATTTAAGTTGTTGTTTTTGTTGTGGTGTATTGTGTAATTGATATTGTTAAAAGTTGTTAAACTGTATTAATAGGGGTTGGGTATGTCCAGGTTGTTTTTGGCTGTGTTTTCTATTTTTTGTTAGGTTTTAAGTGGTAGTTTTTACATAGGTATAGGATTGTTCTGACAATTAGACGTTAAATCAAAGCAAACCTCTTACTTTAGTGGGCTAGTGCTACTTGGCCTTTTGTTTTTCTGTTTTATTTTTGTTTTTTTGTTTTAAGTTGCTGTTTTTGATTGCTTAATTTATTTTTGGTTTGTATTTAATATCATGATTTTAGCCGGTTTTTGCTCATTTTTGACAGTTTCGTTAGACTAGAATTGTCCAAATGACAAGTTGAAGGGCTGGAGTCGAGCTTTAAAGAGGTTTTGTATGAAAGTGTTCTAGTTTTAAACAAATATCAATGAGAGCTAAGGGATTTCTTATTGCTTGGGGGAAAGAGGTGCTTTTTTAGTGGAAGCGTAATCAAGATCCAATTTTGAAAGGCTTAGGCTTTACATCAACACTCGTGTGCCTAGACTGGCGACGTTTTAAAGCAATAGGGTAAATGATATGTGGAGTTGGTTAGCGGTTTCCTTGTCTGGTATTGGAGTAATAGCAGGAACGAAACATGGACATATCGGTCAGGCCTTATCGTATAAGGTTTTTACCTTTGTATTATTAGCGATCATTGCTTTAACTCAATCTGTTGTTGCTGATTTTACCTATTGGGTAGTGGCTGGGTTGGCTATCTCTGCGATTGCAGATGTTCTTCATACTTTCACTCAAAAACGTTCTCTACATTTTGTTTGTTTCTTGGTTGCTCAACTTTCTTATAGCAAAGCATTTTGGTTACAGTTGTCAGGAGAAATGGTCTGGTGGCTGTTCGCTTTGTTGTTAGCGGCATGTATTGTTGCTTTCTTCTTATTATTGCCTCGCTTAGATAAACTTGTCTTTCCTGTTGTTATCATGGGGATGGTGCTTATTCAGCTGGCATGGGCTTCTGGTGAGGTTTGGTTGCTTGATCCTAAACTGTCCCATGCGGTGGGCTTTGCTGGCTGTAGTGTGTTGCTGCTTTCTGCATTGGCTTATGCACTGAACTGTTATCGTAGCCCAATCAAAGGTGCTTACTTTTGGGTGACGGGCAGTTATTTATTTGCACATGCACTTATTGTGGCATCTCTGACCATTTAGGGTAGAGCTTACTCAATTCTGAGCTACATCAAGGCAGCCTTGTTGAAAGTCTGTACTCTACGCTTAATTCATTAAACATGAGATTGAGTTATGACTATCGAAATTCACGCACACAACGTTTTAAATTTGCTTAGTGAAAAACCACTGACTCGTGAAGAGCTGACACAAGAACTGGCTCTGACGTATGGAGCAAAAGCTCGCTTTCACACTTGTAAGCTAGACGGTCTAGATTTGGATGCTTTGTTGAAGTTTTTTCTGAAGATGGAAAAGGTCGTGATTGTTGATAACAAGCTTTGTACCAATCGCGAGCGCGTGTGTAATCATTGATCTTTAGTAGGTACTGAGTTTTAGATATTTTTGGTTTCAGAGCCTTTTGATCTTCAGATATTGGGCGAGTGGATGAGAGGTTTTGACTCCACTCCTATATTTATTTCCGTATCACTTCCCTCTGTAAATTCCCTCTTAACGATGCCAACTACTGTGTTCGAAAATCAATGTGAGGCTGTTATACTCCGCGCACCTTCGCTTTTCGAGACCAACTTATGGAAATCTTATCTGCAGCAACCATGCTGTTTCTTATTATGGACCCGCTTGGTAATCTACCAATTGTGCTCTCTATCCTTAAGCACCTCGATCCGAAGCGTCGCCGTATTGTTCTTGTTCGTGAACTGATGTTTGCACTGATTATCTTGCTGTTGTTCTTGTTTGCTGGACAAAGCATTATGAACTTCCTGCACGTACAACCTGAAACCTTGAGTATCTCAGGTGGTATTATTTTGTTTATCATCGCGATTAAGATGATTTTCCCAAGCGCAGGTAGTATTACAGGCCTCGCGGCAGGTGAAGAGCCGTTTATTGTGCCTATGGCGATTCCGATGATTGCAGGCCCGTCAGTGATTGCGGCATTGATTCTGTTGTCGACCCAGCATCCTGACAACATGCTAGAGCTCTCAGCTGCTGTGATGCTGGCTTGGGGCGCGACCTTCTTTATTCTGATGTTTAATGGCTTCTTCCTGCGAGTACTGGGAGAGAGAGGTCTTAAAGCCATCGAGCGCTTGATGGGCTTGTTGCTGGTTATGCTGTCGACGCAAATGTTCCTAGATGGTGTAAAGGGCTACATGGGCTAACATCAGTATCAACGATGAATAAAAAAACGCCGCTCAAATGAGCGGCGCTTTTGTATCGACTGTTTCTGTCATGATGTTTTCTGTAGTTCAGTATTTTGTATCTGAGCTTAAGCTTGATTACATCATGTGTTTGCGTCGGATATCGAGTAGGGCAAAGACTCCGAAAATCAGTATTGACCATTTCTCCCAACGTGACATTTCGATCTTATCGCCAAAAGCACCGATGAAAATCAGCATCTGCAGGCCGTGCATGAAGAACAAAAATGCTGTCATGATATAAAGCGCAATCGCAGCATTACCCGGGAATGGGTAGAAAATATTGGCGATTAAGATAAACCAAACAAAGGCGATGGCTGCTTTTGCTAGTGGAAGCAAGAACTTCATTCAATAACTCCTATTCTTCAGTGATTCGATTGAACAGTCGGTAGCTAGACTGGCCAGTGGTCTTATCGCGATGCAATTCCCAGTTATCTGGCATAGCTTCGAGTTTCAGTTCTTTCTCTGTTTCAACGTAAATGATCGCATTGTCTGCAAGCCAACCATTACTCTCAAGCAGTTGTACTGTTTCTGCCAGCAAGCCTTTACGAAATGGTGGATCAAGGAAAACCATATCGTAAGGAGTGCCAGGCTTCTTAAGGAAAGAGATAGCATCAGTATTCACGACATTGATGTTGTCTGCCTTAAGCTCTTTCGCGTTATCAGAAAGCTGTTTAGCTGCCTTTTGGTTCATTTCGAGCAGTGTCACCATTTTTGCTTGGCGAGAAGCTGCTTCAAAACCTAGACCACCAGAACCGGCAAATACATCCAAGCAAGTTGAATGTGGGATATCTTGAGCCACCCAGTTAAAGAGTGTCTCTTTTACTCGGTCAATGGTTGGGCGTAATCCTTCTAAATCATGAACGGGCAGTTTTCTACCTCTCCACGAGCCACTAATAATTCGAACAAAGCCTCCGGATGGCTTTTTTTGTGATGTGTTTTGCTGGCGACGTCTTACCATAGATTTTTTGACCGCTAATAAAGTGATACTATACCGAGCCCAATTTAAGTGGGTTCGTGTATTAAATAAATTTACAATGACAAAGTGTATCAAGCTAAAAGCAAACTTATCACTGCTTTGTCATTTTTCTTTACTATTCGTTTATACAAGCTTGTATTGTATAACAATAGCAAAGAGTCGACGTGTATTAAGTCAATACAGCTAATTAGTAGATCTAGGAAACTCCTCTGATGACGGAAAAAAAGAAGCGCGGATTATTATCGTGGCTTGGTTTTGGTGAAGAAGAACAAAGCCCAAAAACTCAGAATGAAGCGAACGTAGAAAACGTTGAAGATCAAACTGAAGTTGAATCACAAGTTGAGGCTGAACAGGTCGCGCCTGAAGCTGAACAAGCTAAGCCAATTGAATCTAAGTCAGTTGAACCTGAGCAAGCGCTTGAAGAGATTCAACAAGAGCAGCAACCTGTCGAAGTAGAAGCAGAGCAGGAAGAAGTGGCAGCTCCTCAAGCTAAGGTTGAAGAAGTACAAGAAAAGCCGACAGAAAGCTTTTTTGCACGCCTTAAGCGTAGCCTTAGTCGCACCAAAGCCAATATTGGTGCTGGCTTCTTTGGTTTATTTAAAGGTAAGCAAATCGATGAAGATCTATTTGAAGAGCTAGAAGAGCAACTTCTGATTGCTGACGTGGGTATGAATACCACCGTAAAAATCATTGAAAACCTAACAGAAAAAGCATCTCGCAATGACCTAAAAGATGGTGAAGCTCTATATGGTCTGCTCAAAGAAGAGATGGCCGATATCCTAAGCCAAGTTGAACAGCCTCTTGTGGTTGATACAACAAAAACACCTTACGTTATCTTAATGGTCGGTGTGAACGGTGTCGGTAAAACAACCACTATCGGCAAACTGGCTAAACAGTTCCAAGGTGAAGGCAAGAAAGTGATGCTTGCTGCGGGTGATACCTTCCGTGCAGCAGCGGTTGAGCAACTTCAAGTTTGGGGTCAGCGCAATGATGTTCCCGTTATCGCTCAACACACTGGTGCTGACAGTGCGTCTGTTATTTACGATGCGATTGAAGCAGCGAAAGCTCGTGGTGTTGATGTTGTGATTGCAGATACTGCAGGTCGTTTGCAGAATAAGAGCAACTTGATGGAAGAGCTACGCAAGATTGTTCGTGTAATGAAGAAGATTGATGATTCTGCACCACACGAAATCATGCTAACACTAGATGCCGGTACTGGTCAGAATGCTATCAGCCAAGCAAAGCTGTTCAGTGAAGTTGCACCAGTAACGGGTATTACGCTAACGAAGTTAGATGGCACTGCAAAAGGTGGTGTGATTTTCTCAATCGCGGATCAGTTCCAGATTCCAATCCGCTACATCGGTGTGGGTGAAGGTATTGACGACTTGCGTCCGTTTGAGTCGAAAGACTTTATTGAAGCACTATTTAGTCGCGAAGAGTAACGCGCGTAGCAAAGTGGTTTATCCTTAACCTGCTACCGTTTTAAATTTGATATGAGTGATCGTAAGAGGAATTTTCGGTGATCAAATTTCAGCAAGTGAGCAAAGCCTACCGAGGTGGGCGACAAGCGCTCCAAAAAGTGGATTTTCATCTTAAACGTGGAGAGATGGCTTTTTTGGGTGGTCACTCTGGAGCTGGTAAAAGTACCTTGCTGAAGTTGATCTGTGCTATTGAGCGTCCGACTGATGGCCGTGTTTGGTTCAATGATCACGATATCACTCGGATTCCAGCCAAAGACATTCCTTTTTTACGACGTAATATTGGGATTGTTTTTCAAGATCACCGCCTGCTGATGGATCGCTCGATTTTCGATAACGTCGCTCTGCCTATGCGTATTGAATCTATTTCTGAAAACGAAATAAAACGTCGAGTTAGTGCTGCGTTGGATAAAACCGGATTACTTGATAAGGCGCGTTGCCTACCAAGTCAGTTATCTGGTGGTGAACAGCAACGAGTAGGTATTGCTCGCGCCGTGGTTAACCGTCCAACGCTGCTGTTAGCGGATGAACCCACAGGTAACCTCGATCCTGAATTGTCTAATCGTGTGTTGCGACTCTTTGAAGAGTTTAACCGCGCGGGCGTCACCATTATCCTAGCGACGCACGATATCGGGTTAGTAAACACTCGCCCTCAATATCGTCACCTTGAATTAAACCAAGGATTTTTGAGCGAGGTTGAAGACTATGGCCGCGAATAAGCGTATCAAGAAACCTCAATCTAACCGAGCAGCAAACCGCGCTTCAAGTGACGGCTTTTTTGTTATTCATTGGAAGCAAGCAAAATCATCTTTCACGCAAATGTGGCAACGACCTTTGGGTAACTTGCTGACGCTTGCGGTTATTTCAATGGCTTTGGCGATGCCAGCTTGTTTATACCTACTGGGTAAAAATGTTGGTGAAGTAGCGCAAGATGTCACTAGCCCGTCACAAATAAGTGCTTATATAGAGGATGGCATTCCTGAGCCTAGAGTTATGGTGCTTAAGGATGAAATCGAAAGTTGGGATCAAGTTGAGCTGGTGGAGTACATCTCTCCGCAACAAGGGCTTGCAGACCTCAGCCAATACTCTGGTTTTGAAGATGCTCTGACTATCCTAGACGATTATTCATTACCAGGTGTGTTGGTGATTACACCAAGCGTACACAGCGATACCCTAATTAAAGAACTGGCAGGCACAGTTAAACAACAAGAATTAGTGACCGATGTTCGTTTAGACGAAGATTGGTTAGCGCGATTAGATGCGATCAAAGCATTAGCGGCTGTCATCGTGATTACCTTAACGGTATTGATGTTGGGCGCGGTGTTTTTAATTATCGGTAACACATTGCGATTTAATGTATTGGCGCATAAAGAAGAGATTCAAACCATGAAGCTGATTGGTGCGACCGACAGTTTTATTCTCCGACCATACCTTTATGCAGGGATGTGGTTTGGTGTTTTAGGTTCGATTAGTGCTTGGATCATGACGGCATTGATTACCATATTGCTCAACAGCGCAGTAGATGACTTAGCTCAGCTTTATGACAGCCACTTCCGCCTAATTGGCTTGAGTTGGGATGAATCCTTACTGCTTTTGATCGTTGGAACCCTGCTTGGTAGCGTGGCTGCGAAGCTTTCTGCGCAGCGTCACCTAAAAGAAATTGAACCTGTTTAGGTGAATAGAGTCATAATTAGACGAAAAATAGGCACTTCTTAACCAGTTTTAGCCTTGTATAGACGAATTGATTATGCATAATTACTTCCCCCTCCTTGAAACCTGTTCATTTTAGGTTCAAGATTGTTGGGTTTTAATAGATGTATTACTCCAGATCAGAGATTGATGAGGAACCGAATGGCAAACCAAGCGTATCAAATGGCTTTAGTCACACAAGATAGTTTAGATAGCTATATCCGATCAGCGAACAGCTACCCAATGCTGACCCCTGAAGAGGAACGTGGACTTGCAGAGCGATTACATTACAAAGGTGAGATCGATGCTGCGAAAGGCTTGATCCTTTCCCACCTACGATTCGTGGTACACGTTGCAAGAGGATATTCTGGCTACGGGTTACCAATGGCTGATCTTGTCCAAGAAGGTAACATCGGCTTAATGAAGGCTGTTAAGCGCTTCAACCCAGAAGTTGGTGTTCGTCTAGTATCTTTTGCTGTTCACTGGATCAAAGCTGAGATTCATGAGTACGTATTGCGTAACTGGCGTATTGTTAAGATCGCAACGACTAAAGCACAGCGTAAATTGTTCTTTAACCTACGTAAGTCTAAAAAGCGTTTAGGTTGGTTCAATAATGGTGAAGTCGAGACTGTTGCTCGTGAATTAGGTGTCGAGCCTTCAGAGGTTCGTGAAATGGAATCTCGTTTAGCGGCTCAAGATGCTACGTTTGAAGCGCCTATGGATGATGACGACGGTGGCTCTGCTTATACTGCACCAGTTTATTACCTTGAAGACAAAGCATCAGATGTTGCTGAGACAGTTGAAGCCGCTAACTGGGAATCTCATACCAACAATCGTTTAGGTCTCGCATTGAAGAGCTTAGATGAGCGTAGCCAACACATTGTTCGCTCACGTTGGTTAGATGACAACAAAGCGACGCTGCAAGACCTTGCCGATACTTACAGCATTTCTGCAGAACGTGTTCGTCAGTTAGAAAAGAATGCGATGAAGAAGTTGAAGCAAGCTGTTGGCGACTTTTAAAGGCAGATAAGCCTGAAGCGGTAAAATAAGCTGAATTTGAAAAGGCCGAGATCGAGAGATCTCGGCCTTTTTATTTTCGATCGATTTCTCAACTTTTGCGATCGAAATTTGCAAAATGATTTTGTGGATAACTCTGTGAGAAGTTTATTCGTCAGTTGTCTAAAAGCAGGGTGTAGTAAGGCTTTGTGAGGGTTTTTGATGTGGGGATATTTTTCATAACACCCACAGTTAGATCAGGATCATCACTACATGTTGTGGATCTATTTTAAAAAAAACACTTTATTCACGCAATCCACAGATTTATCCACAAACGGTGTAAAAGTGATCGCTGGTGGATAACCTTATTAAGTGGATGTGATTGTTAGCCTTGGGATAGGTTACAATGGCAGCAAAGTAAATCAGCATAAAAGAGAAAGTCATGGACCAGTTTAAACATATCGATGTTAAAAGCGCTCAAGCCCTTATAGAACAAGGCGAAGCAAGACTTGTCGATATTCGTGACCCGCAGTCTTTCGCGGTGGCTCACTCAAAGACAGCTTATCACCTTACCAATGATACGATGGTGTCGTTCATGGATGAGGTAGAGTTCGAACAACCTATTTTAGTCATGTGTTACCACGGCATTAGTAGCCAAGGTGCTGCACAATATTTAGTGAACCAAGGCTTTGAAGAGGTATATAGTGTTGATGGTGGCTTTGAAGCTTGGCATCGTGCTGAACTTCCAGTGATCGCTGGGTTATAGCCTTTAGCACTTTAGCCACTTCAAGCCTTTCTAATAGCATGAATAGGAAATAACAATGATTAGACTGATGGTGTTAGACAATCCTCGTCTTGCGCAATCATTTATTGATTATATGGCTTCTCGTCAGATCCCTATTCAAATGTCTGCTGAGGGAGAGGGACGTTTTGCTCTTTGGCTGATAGACAGTCAATACCAGGTGGAAACTGAGGCGGAGCTGAATCGTTTTCTTGCGGAACCTAATCATAAACGCTATCAAGCGGCCTCTTGGGACATGGCAGAGACTAGAAAGAGCAACTTCCATTACCATACTCCAAGCTTTATGGGCATGATCAAAGCGAAAGCAGGCCCTGTGACACTAAGCCTGATGTTGGTGTGTGTTGTGATTTTTGTGCTGCAACAGATCGGTTTTGGCCAAGCTATTTTCAATGCTCTGCATTTTCCAGCAGTCGATGGGCAGCAATGGCAGCTATGGCGCTGGTTGAGTCATGCCGTTTTGCATTTCTCTGTTATGCACATCGCATTTAATATCTTGTGGTGGTGGCAGTTAGGTGGAGACATCGAGAAAAAGCTAGGTAGCCTCAAGCTACTTCAGATATTTGCTATATCTTCTGCGCTTTCTGGCGCTGGACAGTATTGGGTTGAAGGAGCAAACTTCGGCGGCTTGTCTGGTGTTGTTTATGCTCTGGTTGGCTACTTATGGATTTTAGGGTCGAAAGCCCCTCAGCTTGGTTTGAGTATCCCAAGGCAGATCGTAGGCTTTATGCTGTTGTGGTTAGTGCTTGGTTACATGCAGCCGTTCATGGCTATCGCGAATACTGCTCATTTAGCCGGTTTGGCGGCAGGTTTAATTATCGGTTTAATTGATTCAATGAAAGCACCTCGCTCTGCAACAAGCTAACTCTCGTATCATCGAGAATAGACAAGTGCTAGAGACAAAAAAGCGGCCAGATGAGCCGCTTTTTTATTTGGATTTCTTTTCACATCTTCATTATTGATAAAGGTATTTGGTAAACAATAAGTCAGCAATGAGGGTTTTACCTGTCTCAGGAAGCAGAATCTTGTTGAGATGTTCAACTAAGGATTTTCTTAAATCTTCGCGACCAGACAGAGATTTGATGGTTTCTTCGTTTTGTTTGCCAAGCAATTCAATCACTGCATCGCGAATCAATGGTTGGTGATGCTCAATGGCCGCCAAGTCATCGCTATTCGCGACCATGATATCGAGGCGAACTTGAATATAGCCCAGCTTTTTACCTTTGGTGTAAAAATTAGTGGTCAGGTCTGGCTCTAGCGTGAAGTAGGCTAGTTTGGGCCCCGACTCCTCTTCTGCGAAGCTAGATGCTGAAAAGAGTAGAGTAATCGCAAGAAATATTTGGGCTACATAACGTTTGTGCATATTTGTGACTTTTCTTTAGTTTATTCGCGATATTCGAAACGCATTAGTCTTGTTACAATGAGCGGTCTAAATCTAAATACGTTTACGATTCGAAGAACGCTTTAATTTTGTTCGAAAGTTGAAGCTTTATTGTACGTGTAAAGTCACCTATTGAATACTAGTATGAATCAGCCAATATCGCTGTATCTTAATTCGTTAATGAATGTAGATTGGCAAAGTACAGAAACATTTGATTTTCCTAATAAAACCACCAAAGAGTGGCTTATGGAGCAAGGTTCTCTTTCCCGCAAGTTGGGGAAGTGTTGTCAGCACCTGTCTGTTGAGTTGCTTCATAATCAAGTTGTAGAACGCTCAATGTTGCAACAAGACGAGGAACATCTTTTATCATCATTTGATTGCTTGCTGCGTAAAGTGATTTTGAAGGGTGATGATGCCCCATGGGTGCTAGGTCGAACCTTGATTCCCCGTGTGACGTTAGAAGATCATCAACACTCCGACCTTTCTCAACAAGGAAATGTCCCGCTTGGACTAACGGTGTTTAGTGCTGAGAATGTCGAGCGGGATGCGCTGCAAGTCGGTTGGGTTATCGCAGGTGATGAGTGTTTACTCGCGCGTCGCTCTCGATTATGGATGAACCATAAACCGATGCTTGTGGCAGAACTGTTTTTACCAACATCACCCATTTACTCTAAGGAGAGTGTGTAAATGTTTGCCACCAAAGCGAAGGCGTACTGGCAATTAACGCGAATGAATCGCCCGATTGGTACTCTGTTACTCCTTTGGCCGACTTTGTGGTCGCTGATTATCGCCGCACAAGGTATGCCTGATTTTGATGTCTTGGTTGTTTTCGTACTCGGCGTCGTGTTGATGCGTTCAGCTGGCTGTGTGATCAATGATTTTGCGGACCGTAAAGTGGATGGCCATGTTAAACGCACCAAGCAGCGTCCATTACCCTCAGGTTTGGTTTCCAGTAAGGAAGCGATTCTGCTCTTTTTAGTGCTAGCCGTAGTTTCATTTTTGCTAGTACTCACCATGAATCCACTGACCATTAAGCTCTCATTTATTGGTGTGGGTCTGGCGTTCATTTACCCTTTCATGAAGCGTTTTACACATCTTCCACAGTTGTTCCTCGGCTTAGCGTTTAGTTGGGCGATACCAATGGCATGGGCTGCACAAACCAATGAACTACCAAGTATTGTTTGGTTTATCTTCGTTATTAATGCTTTGTGGACGGTTGCTTACGACACGCAATATGCGATGGTAGACCGAGATGATGACCTGAAGATTGGTATTAAATCGACGGCTATTTTATTTGGTCGCTTCGATAAGCTTATCGTCGGCTCTTTGCAACTTGTTACTCTAGCGATGCTGATTGTGTTAGGTATGCACTACCAATTGGGTGATACTTTCTATTGGGCATTGTTAGCCGCAGGCAGCTTGTTTGTGTACCAACAACATTTGATGCGGCATCGTGACCGAGACTTATGTTTTCAAGCTTTTCTAAATAACAACTATGTTGGCATGGCCGTAACGGTCGGTTTGTTCGTTACCTTCTGGTAAGCATCAGTTTTTATCAAACGAATATTCAAGAAAAAGGCACCCAGTGGGTGCCTTTTTTGATCGCGTTGAATCTGCTATCAGAGCCCTGCTATATACAGGAATTACTCGACTTGGTGAATACTCTCTTGAATAGTCAGACGGACTTCTGGGTAAAGCATCGAGTAAAGAAGCTTAGCGAATTGCTGAGTCTTCTCTAAATCGCAGTTGCCGTCGTTATCTAGGTACTGTTGCTGCTTCAACGTTGCGAACATAGAAGCAAACACGCCTTTATCGAAGAATTCGGGAGCATTGATACCATGCAATCGACCAAGTCGCTGTGCGATGTCTTGGCTTTTCTGCTCAAGGTCAGATTTGTCCAGTTCCGGATTCTCTGCCAGCAAGTTTAGAGCAATAGAGTAGCGCTGTAGCGTTTCTGAAATCGTACGGCCTAACAGCATAAGAGCTTGGCTGTTCGATTGGTTGATCGTCACTTCATTGTCAGACACAACAATCATGCCCTGGCTAACAAGTTCATCAATGATGTTTGATACTACGCCTTCAAGCTGTGATTCGTCGTAGCTTAAGAACAGCTCTTTCTTTAAGAACGGGTAAATTGCTGCAACATTCTTTTGAATCGCTTCAATCGATAAACCGCGCTGACGAATGGTCATCTGGGCAATTAAAGATGGCAGAGCGAACAAGTGAATGATGTTGTTTCGGTAGTAGGTCATCAGAATTGACTGGTGACGGTCTAGCGAAATAATGTCGCCCATTGAGTCTGATTCAATCAAGAACTTGTTCAGTGATTCAGCATGTTTTACCAAATCTTCAGCGCTGTCTTTTGGCACAGTGAACGTTGCTGAATATGGAACGTTCTTAAGCAGAGACAGGTAGCAATTGATCTGAGAAACCAAAGAGTCACGAGACAATGCGCGCTGTCTTGAGGCCAATAGCGCGGTTGCACAAAGGGTCAATGCGTTGGTCGCCGCGGCATCGTTAATGTGCGTCATCATTTTGGTCGCCAGGTCATTAACCACTGGATTCATCCATTGTGGTTTACTGGTGCCCATTGGGTCGATGTCTTTGGTCCACTCAGGTGAGTGTTCATTCAGGTATTGGTTCAGTTGAATCGGCTCACCGAAGTTCACGTAGCCTTTACCAAAGTTACGTAGCTTACGAATGGTACGAATCACTAAGCTCGCGTTTTCTTTCTCTTTACGCTTGCCACGAAGTTCTTTCGCGTAAGTCGCCACTTCCATCACGTGTTCATAACCAATGTACACAGGGACCAAAGTAACAGGACGGTTCATACCACGTAGCATTGCCTGAATGGTCATCGCTAGCATGCCCGTTTTCGCTTGCAGAAGACGACCCGTACGAGAACGACCACCTTCACTGAAGTACTCTACTGAGTAACCTTTAGCGAACAATTCCGCTAGGTATTCACGGAAAATCGTCGAGTAAAGCTTGTTGCCTTTGAAGCTACGGCGAATAAAGAACGCACCACCATGACGGAAAATAGGACCGGCAGGGAAGAAGTTGAGGTTAATACCCGCCGCGATGTGCGGAGGCACCATGCCTTCATGATAAAGCACATAAGAAAGCAGTAAGTAATCCATGTGGCTGCGGTGACAAGGGACGTAAACAATCTCGTGACCGTCTTGAGCTAGCTTACGAACCGTTGAAGCGTTGCTAATATGCAGACCTTGGTACAATTTATTCCACAACCAACCAAGAATTTTCTCACCGCGTTTAATTAACGAGTAAGAGAAGTTAGCTGCGATCTCATCCATGATGTCCTGAGCTTCTTTGCTCGCTTTCTCGATCGAGATGTTCTTTGTTTGTGCTTCGTCTTCAATTGCTTTCTTGATTGCTTCTGATTTGAGTAGACGATCAAACAGAGCTTGGCGGCTTGGTAGGTTAGGGCCTGATGCAGCAAGCTTTTGGCGAGAGAAGTGAATACGTGCCACACGCGCCAGTTTGTGCGCGATGGTGCTGTCGGTACCGTGTGAATTAGCCATGTAGCGAAGAGATACCACAGGACTAAAGCGAACTAGACAGTCACGACCAGCGAGCAATACCGCTTTTGATTTCTCTAAGCCATTCATTGCTTGTAGGTAAGGTTTCTGGTTAGTCTCTTTACCAGGTTTACGTCCCCAAAGTACAGTGGTAGGGATAACTTGAACATCGAGCTCAGAGTCTTCAGCATGCAGTGAAAGCAACTCAGAGAAAACTTCAATTGAAGAGCTTGGTACATAATCATCGTCTTGAAGCAGAGTTTTGCGAGAAGAGATAAAAACGTAGCGTTGCAGTGATTTGCCGTTGATTTCAAGCTTGCTTAATGGATCAGGTAGACCTAATTCAAGTGCATGTTTTTGCAATGTAAGAATGTCGACACTTGAGCGAAACGGTAAGGCGTATACAATCGGTTTGCTCAAATCAATGTTCAAATCCTCAACAGGGTTTGAAGGAATTGATGTGCCCTTTACCAATACGGATAAAGGTAGCTTCATTAATGAACGTGAAAAAGATTGTCCAGAAGACATATAGGTTCACTGCCTCAATAGTTATTTCAATGTGCTCAAGCGTATCTCTATTTCTATGATGAAAAAGGATAAATCCTATGAGTGAAATAGGGATAAGCCTAGGCGTAAATTTAATCGATGCAAGAATACCAGAAACTGGTCTAACCTTTTAATGGAAATAGTCATATTGCCGTTAAGTTTGTGGAAAATCATTCATCGACTGATTGAGTATAGAGTTAAAAATGACCAAAAAATCAAACACCGGATTCAAACGCATCATAAAAGCAGCAGGCTTTTCATGGCAAGGCCTCACAAGTTCGTTTAAAAGCGAGGCTGCATTTCGGCAAGAAGTGTTCATGGCAGCAATACTGATTCCGTTGGCATTCTATTTGGACGTAAGCCAAGTTGAGCGAATCTTGATGATCTCAGCTGTTGTGTTAGTGATGGTTGTCGAGTTAATCAATACCGCGATTGAAGCAGTTGTTGATCGAATCGGTAGTGAGCATCATGAGCTTTCTGGGATGGCGAAAGATGTCGGCTCGGCGGCTGTTCTCATCTGTCTAATACTTGCGGGTTACGTGTGGCTAGAGATCCTATTTTTGTGATTCTTGAAAAATGAACTAAAAACAACCAATTGCTTTGCTTTTGTTCAGTTACTGGATATACTCACAGTCAACTGTATAAAAAGACAGGTGAATCATGAAGCCGTTAACGCCGCGCCAACAACAAGTTTTTGATCTTATCAAAAGTAAGATTGACGATTTCGGTATGCCACCGACACGTGCAGAAATTGCACGAGAACTAGGCTTCCGCTCTGCTAATGCTGCAGAAGAACATTTAAAAGCTCTTGCTCGTAAAGAAGCGATAGAGATTATCCCGGGTGCGTCTCGTGGTATTCGTATTTTGCTTGAAGATGCAGCAAATGAGGAACAAGGTTTACCATTAATCGGTCAGGTTGCCGCTGGTGAGCCTATTCTGGCTCAAGAACATGTAGAAATGCATTACCAAGTAGACCCAGGTATGTTTAAACCTCAGGCTGACTTCTTACTTCGTGTAAATGGCGAAAGTATGAAAAACATCGGTATTATGGATGGTGATCTACTGGCTGTTCATAAAACACAAGACGTACGCGACGGTCAGGTTGTTGTAGCTCGTGTTGATGATGATGTAACGGTAAAACGCCTAGAACGCAAAGGTTCAACGGTTCTGTTACATGCTGAAAATGAAGAGTTTTCTCCAATTCACGTCGATCTAGAATCTCAACATTTGTCTATTGAAGGGCTGGCTGTTGGTATTATTCGTAACACCGACTGGATGTAGTCATTGCAAAAAAGCTTATTGATATTTATTCTCAATAACTTGTTATTGTAATTGATATTCATTATCATCTTCTTTGTCTAGATACAAGGAAGATGATGATGCCAAATCCAACCAAACCTCAAATGAAGCCGCTTATTCGTAAGCCGCGCTCCTCTGTTCAAAAGGCTTCTTCTAATCAAGGGTCTGCACATCAAGAATTCCAAGTTCCGACGAATCTCGTTCAACATCTTTGGTTTCGCAGCCGCGAAAGCCTTGCCGATGACGGCCTAGTCTATGACCCTATCGCAGCTCAAGCCTGCAAACGCTGCCAATTAGCACCAGAATGTCTTACTGGTGAACTCGACCAACAACAACTCCTTTACGCGACACTGACTCAACTTTGTGATTCTCAAGTTCAACAGTTTTTATCTCATAACCCAGATGCTTGGATTATTAACGTGGGAGCAGGGCTCGATACCCGTTTCTACCGTTTAGATAATGGCCGCTGTCATTGGGTTGAGCTGGATGTAACCGAGAATCTGCTTTGGCGACAACGCCTGTTCCACAAAAATGAACGCTATCGTTTAGAGTGTGGCTCTGTTGACGACTTAACTTGGTTAGATGAACTTAACATTCCAGAGCAAGCTTCTGTGATGGTGGTGTGTGAACATGCTCTGCTTGATTGTAATGAACAGCTGACGGCGCACTTTATTCAGTCATTGAGTCGTTACTTTACTCATGCACACGCGTGTTTAGTGTTAGCTGGAGACAAAAGCTCGAGTGCTCTTGGGCAAAAGCTCGGTTCTGGAAAGTATGCTCACGGGTTGTCTTCACCAATAGACAGTGTTCTCAATTGGTTGCCATGGGCGCAATGGGTTAAGTCATTTTCACCATTAGAGCAGCAATGTAATCGTTGGAAGTTGTGGCAGCGATTGTTGTGTAAGATTTCTCAGTTTAAAAAGCGTTTAACTCCTCAATTAGTACTCGTTAAATGGTAGCGTTAGCTTCTTCTATCAACACATAGTTTGGTAAAAGCTAACCAATACACAAAGTACACAACATAGTGAAAGCCCACCCACTAGGTTAAACTATCGCCTCTAAACTAAGAGGTGATCGTGAAGCTATTTAATCCCCAAATTATTTTTCAAACGCTATCCAATCAGGCGATGCACAAAAAAGTGTTGTTGCTCGCGATCCCGATGGTTCTCTCTAATATTACGGTTCCACTGCTGGGCTTAGTCGATGCGGCGGTTATTGGTCATCTAGAGCATTCTTGGTATTTAGGTGGTGTGGCATTAGGCGGCACTATGATCAGTGTGACCTTTTGGTTGCTTGGCTTCCTGCGTATGTCGACAACAGGGCTAGCCGCACAATCCTATGGTGCGAATGATGGCAAGCAACTTGGCTTAGTCTTTGTGCAAGGCGTGACTATGGCCTTAGGGTTTGCTGGTGTCTTTTTGCTTTTACACAGTCTAGTCGCCGATTTAGTTTTCTCATTGAGTAGCGCCAGTGATCAAGTTAAGCACTATGGTCAGCAATATTTCTCAATCCGCGCTTGGAGTGCACCTGCTGCGCTAACTAACTTTGTAATTTTAGGTTGGTTACTCGGAACTCAAAATGCCAAAGCGCCAATGTGGATGGTGATTATCACCAACATCACCAATATCATTTTGGATATCGTTTTTGTTATCGGTTTAGGGTGGCAAGTGGAAGGTGCTGCATTGGCATCTGTAATGGCGGATTATGCTGGTCTAACATTTGGCCTGATTTGTGTTTACCGAATCTGGGCGAAGAAACAGTTACCATCGCCATGGGATCTGCTTAAGAAAACTAGCCAAGGTTTGAGTCGTTTCGTGAAACTGAATCGCGATATCTTTCTTCGTTCATTGTGTCTACAAGCGACTTTCACTTTCATGACTTTCCAAGGTGCAAGCTTTGGCGATGATGTTGTTGCGGCCAATGCCGTGTTGATGAGTTTCTTGATGATCATCTCTTATGGGATGGATGGCTTTGCCTATGCAATGGAAGCTATGGTCGGTAAGGCGATTGGCGCGAAAGACAAAGATGAACTAAACCAGTCATTGATTGGTACTTTCTTCTGGAGCTTCAATACTTGTTTAGTACTGACCATAGCGTTCGTAATCGCTGGCTCTAGCTTAATCAATATGATCACCACAATCCCAGACGTGAAGAGCCAAGCCGAGGTGTATCTGCCATGGCTGATTGCGATGCCATTGGTATCTATGTGGTGCTTCTTGTTGGATGGTATTTTCGTTGGGGCCACTAAAGGCAAGGATATGCGCAATAGTATGTTTGTTGCGACTTGCAGTTTTTTCGCGATTTTCTACTTAGCATCAGGCTTAGAAAACCATGCACTGTGGCTAGCGATGCTGAGCTTTATGGCAATGCGCGGAATTGGTCTTGGTGTGTTGTTTGTTTCTCAGTGGAAAAAGGGTGAGTTTCTCGCTTAGCTTACTTAGATAGCTCAGTTCAGGGAGCAACAAATAGAGGCTGTACAGGAAAAGGTGTATTTAGAACATCATGATCTAATTACTATTAATGCTTTAATGTTCAATATCTTAAATAAAAACAGCAAGCGCGCTGCTTGCTGTTTTTGTATTTGGCCTATGGATGGTCAAATACTCCTATTGGTTCTTTGTCTAGAATAAACGGTTAAGCCCGTTGAGTGCTGCAACACGATAAGCTTCTGCCATCGTTGGGTAGTTAAAGGTTGTATTTACAAAGTACTCGATGGTATTCGCTTCACCTTTCTGCTCCATAATCGCTTGTCCGATATGGATGATTTCAGCGGCACGCTCACCAAACACGTGGATACCTAAAATCTCTTTGGTTTCGCGATGGAACAGAATCTTCAAGCTACCAATGTCTTTACCCGCAATTTGAGCACGAGCTAGGTGCTTGAAGGAAGAACGTCCCACTTCATACGGTACTTTAGCTGCGGTAAGCTCTTGCTCAGTTTTACCAACAGAGCTGATCTCCGGGATGGTGTAGATACCTGTTGGAATGTCTTCGATAAGGTGGCGTTCAGCTTCACCTTTCACTATTGCTTGAGCCACAAATCGACCTTGGTCATAAGCAGCGCTTGCTAGGCTAGGGTAGCCAATCACATCCCCGACAGCATAAACATGATCAACATTGGTTTGGTAATTGGTATTTACTGAGACTTGCCCACGAGAGTCCGATTCTAGCCCAACAGCACCAAGGTTTAGTCTGTCTGTGTTACCTGTTCGGCCATTGGCATACAGTAGGCAATCAGCACGCATTTTCTTACCTGACTCTAGGTGAATGATTACACCGTCATCAGTGCCTTCAATTTTCTCAAAGGTTTCATCGTTACGAATGACTACGCCACTGTTCCAGAAGTGGTAAGAAAGCGCATCTGAGGTTTCATTGTCTAAGAATGACAGTAAGCGGTCTCGAGTATTGATGAGATCGGTTTTTACGCCCAAACCACGGAAAATCGACGCGTATTCACAGCCAATAACGCCAGCACCATAGATGATGATATGTTGCGGGTCGTGTTTAAGAGAAAGAATCGAGTCGCTGTCGTAAATACGTTCATGCAGAAAATCGACATTATCTGGTTGATAAGGACGAGAACCTGTCGCGATAACAAATTTGTCCGCACTGTAATGTTCTTCAGTACCATCGCTTTGCATTACCGAGACAGTGTTAGTATCGATAAAACGTGCAGTACCAAACACTAGCGTACACTGGTTGCGGTCGTAGAATCCTTGGCGCAAGCGAGTCTGTTTGTCGATGACTGATTTAGCATGCCCCAAGATGTTAGAGAACGTTGAGTGAATGCTTTTGTTGTTCTGACAAAACAGCGGATTGCTGTTGAATTCGATAATACGACTAACAGCGTGACGCAGTGCTTTTGACGGAATGGTTCCCCAGTGAGTACAACCACCACCAACGCTGCTTTCTTTCTCAATGATTGCAACGTTCAACCCGGCTTTGGTTAATCCCATCGCTGCCCCTTCTCCTCCGGGGCCACTACCAATTACGATTACATCAAAGTGGTTGGAGTGTGGCATAGCTATCTTCCTTGTTATATTTGATTAACATTGCTTTAGCGAGATTTTAACTGATTCTGTTCTTGGGTACATGAAAAGGGTATCAGAGAGTCGGTGAGATCACGCCGAGTCATCGAAAAAAGAATATTTGGTATGTCGTATGTCTCCAAATGACAGTGTGGATATTGAAATTTTTTCTTCGAACGTATTTACTTCGATACGTGAACAAAGAGGTGTGTTTAGTGTCTTATATAACCAGAGTGCCTTATATAAAGAAGTGATTCGCGTTATATTAACCAGAGAATCAGACATGCCTGTTTAGGCTGTAAAAGAAGAAATTGATAAAGTATGAAACCAATGGGCATTCGCGCACAGCAAAAAGAAAAAACTCGTCGTAGCTTAATTGATGCAGCATTTAGCCAACTCAGCGCCGATCGTAGTTTTTCCAACCTAAGCTTGAGAGAAGTCGCTCGTGAGGCTGGAATAGCACCGACTTCCTTTTATCGTCACTTTAAAGATATGGATGAGCTCGGCTTAACCATGGTTGATGAAGGTGGTTTATTATTACGCCAATTAATGCGTCAAGCTCGTCAGCGTATAGTAAAAGAAGGCAGTGTGATTCGCACATCGGTTGAAACCTTTATGGAATTCATTGAAAGCAGCCCAAACGTATTCAGACTGTTATTACGCGAGCGCTCAGGAACTTCATTTGAGTTTCGTGCAGCGGTAGCTCGTGAGATACAACACTTCTCTGCTGAATTAACCGAATACCTGATAACGACAGGCATGACAAGAGATGAAGCTTTTACTCAAGCAGAAGCCTCGGTCATATTGGTTTTCAACTCAGGGGCAGAAGCATTAGATTTAGATCGACGTCAGCGAGATGAATTGGCTGAACGCTTGATCATGCAATTACGAATGATGGCCAAAGGGGCTTTTTGGTATCGTAAAGAACGTGAACGTAACCGATTAAAAGGCGGGATTGAATAATGTCGAATGAAAATAATACTGTAAACCGTGGTTCTGAAAGAAAGACACTCGTACTTGCTGTTGTTGCAGGTGTGTGTGGTGATGCACTGTTATCTTGGGTAACAATGAGCGAAGTGGGCTTCTCTATTTTCCCGTTGATTGCTTTAGTTTTGGCTGTACAAGCGCTTTACCAAGAATACCTAACTAATCCAGTATCTGAAGATATTCCGTTAGTGGGTTTGGCTTGTTTCTTTGTAGGTGCATTTGGCCACTCGGCTTTTGTGAAAGCACAGCACCCTGATGCAGGTTCAAACTTCTTTGCGATTATTGTCGCGATGCTGCTTTTAGCTTGGGTAGGTAAGAAGTTAGGCTTTATCGGCAAGACAGCTTAAGCCAACCTATAAATAAAAAAACGAGCCGATTGGCTCGTTTTTTTGTATCTGCTGTTTGTCTTAGGTCGAGAAAGCGTGTTTTATGCTTTACGTTCTAAGAACACACCTGCTTCCATGTGGTGCGTGTAAGGGAACTGGTCGAACAGAGCAAAACGAGTGATATCGTGGGTTTCGCTTAAGATCTCTAGGTTCTCTTTCAGTGTTTCAGGGTTACAAGAGATGTACATGATGCGCTCGTAGCCTTGCACCATCTTACAAGTATCAACGTCCATACCTGAACGCGGTGGATCAACAAAGATAGTGTTGCAGTTGTAGCTCTTTAGATCGATGTTTGCTTGCTGTAGGCGGCGGAATTCACGCTTACCTTCCATTGCTACGGTAAAATCTTCCGCAGACATACGAATGATCTGAACATTATCAATCTTGTTCGCCGCAATGTTGTATTGAGCAGATTCTACAGATGGCTTCGCTAGCTCTGTTGCAAGTACACGCTCAAAGTTTTGTGCCAGAGCTAATGAGAAGTTACCGTTACCACAGTAAAGCTCAAGCAAGTCACCTTTGCTGTCTTGAGTACAGTCGACAGCCCATTCCAACATTTTCTCTGCTACTTTGCCGTTTGGTTGAGTAAAGCTGTTCTCTACTTGCTGGTATATATAGCTATCACCATTCACATCTAGCTTTTCAATGACGTAGTCGCGATCCAGTACGATTTTCATCTTACGCGCACGGCCAATCAGGTTTAGGTTAAAGCCTTCATCATTTAATTGCTGCTTAAGCGCTTTAGCATCTTGAATCCACTGTTCACCTAATTGACGGTGGTAAAGCAGTGACACCAAAATCTCACCGCTTAACGTAGAAAGGAAGTCTACTTGGAATAGCTTGTGGCGTAGAGAGTGGTTGCTCTTCATTGCATCCGTTAATAGAGGCATTAGATCGTTGATAAGACGACTAGCCGCAGGAAACTGGTCTACGCGGTATTTTTCTTTGGTCTCTTGATTGAACATGACGTAATACATATCGTCACCTTCATGCCACACGCGGAATTCAGCACGCATGCGGTAGTGTTGTTCTGGAGATTCATACACTTCCAGCTCAGGCACATTGTATTGTGAGAACATTTCAGTAAGACGTTCAGTCTTTTCTGCGAGCTGTTCTTGGTAGCGTTGCGGGTTTACATCTAAATTCGCCATTGTTATGCCTTTTGCTGTCGTGCTTTTAAATCAAGAGCGCAGATTTTATTCAATCACAGGCGCTTGTCCAGTGTTGAGAGCTATTCAATGTAAATCGACCTTGAAAACTATAGCTTATAACTATCTTAGACTAGACAAATGATTCATAGGTTAATACTATCTCCGACAAGCTGGTGCCATTTGGATGTATAGATGGCTGAAGAGGGAATCTGGTGTGAATCCAGAACTGACGCGCAGCGGTAAAAGAGAACGAATATTCATAAGACACTGCAAATAGCTTTTTGTGGGAAGTCGAATATTAGGTAACCATAAGGTTGTGCTCTTGAGTCCGAATACCTGCCAGCGGCTAAGCCACACAATGTGGTTTGGTAGGACTTTACGCGATTTAGGATCACAACATGAACAAATCCCTTTTAGCGGTTGCTGTAGCATCGCTGCTTTCACCTATCTCCAATTTACATGCCCAAGAAGCCACTGCCGACGAAACCATGGTCGTTACAGCTAACCGTTTTGAGCAACCTCTCAGTGATGTTATTGCATCAACGACTGTTGTATCAAAACAAGAAATAGAAGAAACCCAAGCTAAATCTCTAGTGGATGTTTTGAAACGAGTACCTGGCGTTGAAGTTTCTCAAAATGGCGGACGTGGACACAGCGCATCTGTTTTTATGCGCGGCTACAATAGTGATCAAGTATTATTTCTAGTTGATGGTGTTCGTATTGACTCTGCTGCTGGCGGTATTAATTTTAACCACATCCCAGTAGGCATTATTGAGAGAGTTGAAGTGATTCGTGGTTCTGGCGGTGCTCTTTATGGTTCTGATGCTGTAGCGGGTGTAATTAATATTATTACAGCCTCTGGTAGTTCAAGTGAATCGACAAGGATTTCTGTTGGAGCTGGTAGCGACGCTCAAAAGGAAGCTAACTTTTCAACGACCCGTAATTTGTCTAATGGCGGAACATTAAAGCTCGCTGGTGGTTTTGATGAGACTGAAGGTTACGATATCAAAGATCCTGCTACTGGACTTAATTATGGCTATGAAAGCCAAAATCTCTTTGCATCGTATTCTCAACCTATTAATGAGGCCTTTTCAGGCAGTGCTTCAGTTCGTTGGTTCGATAGTTTAACTGAGTACGACTCTAGTGGTAAGAACTATGGCTATTCTGAGAATCTGAGTGTTACAGCTGCTCTTGATTATAAAGGTGATAACTTAAGCTCGACTCTTAGGGCTAATCAACAAGCGATCGAGAACCTAGACTATTCACAAACTCAGGGCAAAGATAATGCTGGTACTAAAAAGAAAATAGACCTAACGAACTTACAGTTCTTAAATCAATATTACATCAACGAGAACGTTTCTGTTGGTGCTGGCGCAGATTGGCGTAGAGAAAAGCTTGATGATGATGCTTTGTCATATGGGTTTCCTGATGCTCTAGCTGGCGAGTCACGAGACACGACGGGTGTTTACGCTTCTTCTGAACTTAGGTTTGGTGATGTGCAAATCGTAGGTAGTGTGCGTAACGATAAACACGATACATACGACAATCATACGACTTGGTCTTTAGGTACTCGTTATTACCTAACGGAGAAGCACTCGTTAAGAGCTGCCGCGGGTACATCATTTAAAGCTCCGAGCTATTCTGATCTGACAACAAACTCAGACCTGAAGCCTGAAGAAGCTGAAAATCGCGAAATTGGATACACCGGTGAATTCGATTTATTCAAACTGGACATAACAGCATATGATAATGAAGTCGATAACTTGATTATTTGGTATGAAGGTAGCCCATTTTGGTACCCTCAAAACGTAGATGCAAAACTGAAAGGGTTAGAAATTACAGGTAATTTCGACACGTGGTTCATCCATCATACGGTTGTTGCTGAATTTAAAGATCATAAAGACTCAGCTGGCAACAAGTTAGCGAAGCGTGCTGATGAAAACTACAAGTGGTTGATGGATGCTTCATATGAAGATTTCGATGTAAATCTTACTTATACATATACAGGTGATAGAGCGGGTAACCCAAAAGAAACCACCGACCCAGATAATATCTTGCCATCAGTGAGCTTGTGGGATGTTTCTGTGGGGTATTGGATTTCCCCTGAGTTGGTTGTTCGTGGCCGAGTTGATAATCTAACTAATGAAAAATACCAGACAACGCTAGGATATAACGCACCTGAGCGCAGGTATTTTGCGAATCTAGCTTACCAATTCTAATTTACACCTAAACCGCCTCCGGGCGGTTTTTTCTTATTGGGTATATCAATGAAAAAGAAAGTCGTCATAAGCTGGTCGTCAGGTAAAGACTCGACATTAACGCTAGAGCGTCTACTTGAAAGCTCCGAATATGAAGTTGTTGCTCTCTATACGACATATGTTGGAGATGAGGTTCCTTTCCAAGTGACTCCGATTGATGTTGTTGCCATGCAGGCGCAATTAGTCGGTTTGCCATTAATCACGATTGAGCTTCCAGAAGTGTTTCCTAGTAATGAGATTTATCAAAGTACTATTGTTTCCGCACTTAAAGGTTCTGGCTTATCAATTGATGCGGTCGCGTTTGGAGACATGTTTTGTAATGGCATTGCAGATTATCGAAAGAGCTATATAGAACCAGCTGGTTGGGAGTGCGTGTTCCCTCTAATGGGAGAGAGCAGTCAGGCATTAGCGACTGAAATAATAGGCAGAGGCATCGAAACCTTTCTCGTCACGGTCGATAGCGATGCATTAGATATGAGCTATTGCGGGAAGGAGTACACACTTGAGCTCATAGGTAGCTTACCGAGTCATGTCGATCCATGTGGCGAAGATGGTGAGTTCCACACCTTAGTGACGTCAGCGCCATGCTTTAAAGGTAAGCTCAAGATAGATCTAGAAAATGTAGATCAAGGTGAGCGCTTTGTTCATCAACGCTACCGAGCTTGCATTATGTAGAGTGATGATTGGCGAAAACTAAGTGAAGGGGTATCATTGCTGCGGAACTTATTATAGGTAATGGTTGTGGCGGAAAGCATACAAAAAAACATATTGATCTTTGATTCTGGAGTTGGTGGCCTGTCTGTATATAAAGAGATAAGTCAGTTACTACCAAATCACAATTATATCTATGTATTCGATAACGAGGCTTACCCATATGGCGAGCTCGATCAGCAAGTTCTTATCCAGCGAGTCCAAAGTATCGTCGCTAGCTTTGTGGTGAGTCACGCTATTGATATTGTAGTGATAGCTTGTAATACGGCCAGTACGATAGTCTTGCCTACACTTCGCGCTAATAATCTAATCCCAATTGTTGGCGTTGTTCCGGCAATCAAGCCAGCATCCCTACTTGCCAATAAAGCGTTGGGTCTCATTGCTACTCCTGCAACGATTACGCGAGAGTACACACACGAGCTCATCAACAATTTCTCGAGTAATAAAAGAGTCGAACTTTTAGGTTCTACTCGGCTGGTGGATATGGCCGAAGATAAACTCAGAGGCGAGGAAATTTGTATTGAAGAGTTGCAGCAGATTCTTCAACCGATGATCAACATGGTTGATGTGGCCGTATTAGGGTGCACACATTTCCCGCTGATAAAATCTGAGATTCAACAAGTCTTGGGTAAGAGTGTTTTATTGGTTGATTCCGGTAAAGCGATTGCGAAGCGAGTTCAAGATTTGTTGGATTTGGATAGTGGTGATAAAGAGAGAGGATTGCGTGAAGTTTTTTGTAGTGCACCTCCTAAAAAAGAAAGTGCACTAAATAGTATGTTAAAGCAGTTAGGGTTTAGCTCAGTTCAGATTCGTCCGTTTCAGGATGTTTAGGATCATTTGCAACTCGTACTTTTAAAGTTCGTTGCATGTAATCTTTATCGTTAAGTGCAGAGATTGCATGATTCACATCATCACTTGCCATAACAACAAATCCAAAGCCTCTTCTTTTACCAGTACGTTTGTCTTTCATTAAACGTACTGCAAATACTTCACCATGCTCTGAGAATAATTCACGTACATGTGATTCATTCGCTTTGTATGGAAGGTTACCCACATAAAGTGTTTTTGTTGAAGCCTTAGGTTCAGAATCAGATTTTGAGTCGGTGCTTGAAAAGTTAACAACAAAAGCGGAAGCCAAGACACCAAGGATAAAGGTAATTGCAGGCGATATATCTACCTGAGAGAAAACAATGCCGCCTAATACAGCCAGTGCGACAATTAACAACATCGATTTTTTTGAGTTCATATCGGAATACTACATATTAATAAACGAAATAGACGCATCTACTATTAACAAAATAGACACATGAATCTTACGTTCATGGCTTCCATATTTCCAATGTATTGCTGTGATACGTCTCAAATGTTTAGTTTTTATTCGAAAAATGCGAATCTGGTGGCTTTTTAGACGAACGAAATTTTTATTTGAAAAAGTCCTTGTGCTCCATATCAATCTCTCTATAATGCCGCCTCACCGACACGGAGTGAGACGAGAGTCACACAGCGAAATCGGTAGAGGAAAAGAGTTTGAAAATAACCCTTGACTCTCAAAGTGGTGCAGGTATAGTACGCACCCCTAGCGACTGAGATGTGAATCACAAAACGCTAGCGCTCTTTAACAATTTAAACCTATCAATCTGTGTGGGCACTCGTTGATGAATATCAAAACGTTTTATTCTTTTGGATAAAACAGTTACTTCGGTAACAAACTTGATTTCAATGAACTGAGTGACCAAT
>NZ_JBHNYN010000021.1:0-61315 GCF_054960695.1 Vibrio sp. PSi01 | reverse complement strand
CAAGGATCGGCTTTCGTTAACTGTCTTTTTAGCAGAGTTTAGTTATCTATCACTTATTTAGCGAATTCAACACCAATCTCAATATCGCCATTTAACGTTTCTAGCATGCTGTCTAGTGCGTTGCGTTCGAAGTCGCTCAACTCACCGTAGCTAAGGATCGCTTCTGCGCCCTCTTTGCCAAGTTTAACTGGTTGTGCGAAGAATGGCGCGTGCTCGCCTTCGCCTTCAACGTATGCACACTCAATCACGTTCTCTTCGCCTTGAAGCGC
Source organism: Vibrio sp. PSi01 (assembly GCF_054960695.1). NCBI lineage: Bacteria > Pseudomonadati > Pseudomonadota > Gammaproteobacteria > Vibrionales > Vibrionaceae > Vibrio > Vibrio sp. PSi01. Next base: position 61,046 of record NZ_JBHNYN010000021.1, on the reverse strand, counting down.
TTTCACTAGAGCAAGACCGAAGCGACAAGCCGCTTGACCCATAGATAGAGTAGCACTACCGCCACCCGCTTTAGCTTCAACAACTTCAGTACCTGCATTTTGGATACGAGTCGTTAGCGCTGCGATCTCTTCATCAGTGAACTCTACGCCTTCAACTTGAGAAAGAAGAGGAAGGATCGTAACACCTGAGTGACCGCCGATAACAGGAACACGAACATCGCCTGGATCTTTATCTTTAAGCTCAGCAACGAACGTTTCAGAACGAATCACATCAAGAGTCGTAATACCGAATAAACGACGCTTGTCGTAAACGCCCGCTTTCTTAAGTACTTCAGCAGCGATTGGCACTGTTGTGTTTACTGGGTTAGTAATGATACCAACACAAGCTGTAGGACAAGTAACTGCAATTTTCTCAGCTAGAGACTTAACAATGCCAGCATTAACATTGAAAAGATCCGCACGATCCATACCAGGCTTACGAGCTACGCCCGCAGAAATAAGTACAACATCCGCACCTTCTAGTGCTGGTGTTGGATCTTCGCCCGCATAACCTTTGATCGAAACAGGGGTTGGGATATGGCTAAGATCGGCAGCTACACCCGGTGTTACCGGTGCAATGTCGTAAAGTGCAAGATCTGAACCAGCAGGTAGACGGTTCTTAAGTAATAGGGCTAGGGCTTGACCGATGCCACCAGCGGCACCAATAACAGCTACTTTCATTGTTATTCTCCTTGAGAGCTTTCTCTTATAAATTCTTTGTAGGGTAGTTCTTGAGCTAGATTAAGGCTAAAAAGCTAAATTATCGTTAAAAAACTATATTAATCACAAAGTGATTACAATCAATTAACGCCAGCTTTGCGACTTCGCGCAAGTCAATAAAACCGTGCTACACAGCGAGTTCGCATTATGGCGATAATCGACTGAAATAACAAAATAACTCGTCGCAAATAACACATTATTCTATTAAAAATTTACAGTGATATGACTAACAAATTACTGGGATACTTTGGCTAAAATTGAATATGTATGCGAGAATATGCAAATATCTTTGTTAATGAATAAGAATGACATATGCGCAATACAGAAAAACAAGACAACTTAGTTCGCGCTTTTAAAGCTCTATTAAAAGAAGAACGTTTTGGTTCGCAAGGTGAAATTGTTGACGCCCTCAAACACGAAGGTTTTGAAAGCATCAACCAATCCAAAGTTTCGCGTATGTTAACCAAGTTTGGTGCTGTTCGAACTCGCAATGCAAAAATGGAGATGGTTTACTGCCTTCCAGCTGAACTTGGTGTTCCGACAGTTTCTAGCTCTTTAAGAGAGTTAGTACTAGATATTGACCACAACAATGCATTAGTTGTGATACACACAGGCCCTGGTGCTGCACAACTTATCGCTCGTTTATTAGACTCATTAGGTAAGTCAGAAGGCATACTGGGTGTAGTCGCAGGCGATGATACAATCTTCATCACCCCAACCTTGACGGTCACCACTAAGCAATTGTTCGATTCAGTATGCGAACTGTTTGAATACGCTGGCTAATTGTTCCCGGTTTCATAACTATCAACCGTACTAATGGATCATGAATATCTATTTACTTCGTGATCCAAATCACATCCTAGAATATATCCCCCCTCCCCCTGTTATCTACACTAAACCATTGATTTTAAAAAAATCAGTAGCAAATTAAACACGATATCTAAGCCTCATTTGTTAGATTTATTAGCTATATCTTTTAACATTCGAGTAATTTTCTGCCAATTTTTGATATTATTCAGACACTTTTTCATCACATGGATTGAAAAAGGTGCCGTTTCCAAATAGGAAACTCCAGAAACAACTACACTTGTTTCAGGGTTAATAATGAATAAAGGAAGGGAAATTCATGGCATTTACCAAACTGATTAAAGTTGGTGCTATTGCAGCTGCTGTAATGGGCGCTGGCGCAGTTAATGCTCAAGAGTTCATCACAATTGGTACTGGTTCAGTTACAGGTGTTTACTACCCAACTGGCGGTGCAATTTGTAAGCTAGTGAACAAGGGCCGCAAAGACCACAACATCCGTTGTTCTGTAGAGTCTACTGGTGGTTCAATCTACAACGTTAACACCATCCGTGCTGGTGAACTTGATTTCGGTGTTGTTCAATCGGACTGGCAATACCACGGCTACAACGGTACAAGTAAGTTCAAAGATCAGGGCGAATACAAGAAACTTCGCGCTATGTTCTCTCTACATACAGAACCGTTCAACATCATCGCTCGCACCGATGCTGGTATCAACAATGTTGCTGACCTTGCTGGCAAGCGTGTAAACATTGGGAATCCAGGCTCTGGTGATCGTGCAACCATGGGTGTTGTAATGGACGCTATGGGTTGGACTAACGACAGCTTCAAGCTTGCTTCTGAACTAAAAGGTTCTGAGCGCTCACAAGCACTTTGTGATAACAAGATTGATGCATTCATCTACATGGTTGGTCACCCGAACGGATCAATCAAAGAAGCAACAACGTCTTGTGATGCAAAACTGGTTTCAGCAACAGGTCCACAGATCGACAAGATCGTAGCTGAAAACCCATACTACGCTTACAGCACAGTTCCTGCTGGCATGTACCGTGGTACAGACGCTGACGTAAACAGCTTTGGTGTTGCTGCAACAATGGTAACGACTTCAGACGTTTCTGAAGAAGTTGCATACAACGTTGCTAAGGCAGTATTTGAAAACTTCGCTACATTCAAACGCCTGCACCCAGCATTTGCTAACTTGAAGAAAGAAGACATGGTTAAAGCGGGTATCTCTATCCCACTTCACCCTGGCGCAGTAAAATACTACAAAGAAGTAGGTCTTCTAAAGTAACTCTACTTTAAGCTTACTCTACCAATAAGGAGGCATGCCCTCCTTATTGGCTTTTCACGTTTATAAAAATAACCCAAGTGAAAAGAGCAAACCTTTAAGTTTCTCCAATTTGGAGAACTTACCTTCGTATCAAGCCTAAGACAAAGACGAACAAAAACGCATTTACCTGTCAGTTCACTACACTAGATAAGGGATAAATAATGTCTCGTTGTTCGTAAGAAAGGCAGACCATCAATAATAAGGATAAAGTACATGACGCAGACAACAACACCGTCTCCAGATGTGCAAGAAATGGTGGCACAATCAGATACTGGTGCGCGTAGCCCTCACGGTATCCAAGGCCGTATTTTATGGTTTGTGCCTCTATGTTGGTCACTGTTCCAACTTTGGTATGCATCTCCGCTGCCGTTCATTTTTAACTTCGCAATTTTAAACGATACTGAAGCTCGAGCAATTCACCTTACATTTGCTATTTTCCTAGCCTTTACCGCTTATCCAGCCATGAAAAATTCGCCTCGGGATCGCATCCCTGCTGTCGACTGGATATTAGCGCTTGTTGGTAGCTTTTCAGCTTCTTATATCTATATTTTCTACACTGAACTCGCTGAACGTTCGGGCGCACCAACAACATTTGATATTGTTGCGGCCGTTTTCGGAATGATTCTACTGCTTGAAGCAACACGACGCGCTTTAGGTCCACCTCTTATGGTTGTGGCAGCAGTATTCCTACTTTACACCTTTGGCGGCCCTCACATGCCAGACGTTATTGCCCACAAAGGTGCGAGCCTAAACAAGGCAATGTCGCACCTGTGGCTAACAACTGAAGGTGTATTCGGTGTTGCACTTGGCGTATCAACATCATTTGTATTCTTGTTTGTACTGTTTGGTGCAATGCTAGAACGAGCAGGCGCCGGCGCGTACTTTATCAAAGTCGCGTTTTCCTTACTTGGCCACATGAAAGGCGGCCCAGCGAAAGCAGCCGTTGTCGCTTCTGGCCTATCCGGCCTGGTTTCAGGCTCATCTATCGCCAACGTGGTAACCACAGGTACCTTTACTATCCCGCTAATGAAGCGTGTCGGTTTCCCAGGTACTAAAGCAGGTGCGGTAGAAGTCGCGGCTTCAACGAATGGTCAATTAACACCACCTATCATGGGTGCAGCAGCCTTCTTGATGGTTGAGTATGTGGGTATTTCTTACGTAGAAGTAATCAAAGCAGCACTATTGCCCGCTCTAATCTCTTACATCGCTCTGATTTACATCGTTCACTTAGAAGCATGTAAAGCGGGCATGACTGGCTTACCTCGCCGTCACACACCGACACTTGTACAAAGCCTACTTTCCTTCACGGGTACCATTCTTGGGCTATGTGTGATTAGCGCTGCGGTTTATTACGGTGTAGGTTGGACAAAAGATGTCTTTGGCGATGCTGCAACACCAATCGTGACAGTAGCGCTATTGATCGCTTATGTTGCCCTCGTTCGCGTATCAGCAAAGTACGCCGCTGAAGGCGGCATGGAAATCGATGCTGAGCTTACTGAGGTTCCAGACCCAGGCCCAACGATTAAATCAGGTCTTCACTTCTTACTACCGATTGTCGTACTAGTATGGTGTCTAACCGTTGAGCGCTTCTCTCCGGGTCTATCTGCATTTTGGGCAACAGTTTTCATGATCTTCATTTTGATCACTCAGCGTCCTTTGATGACTCTGATGAACAAATCGAACGATCTTGCAGAACAAACCAAAGCGGGCTTCGTTGACCTCGCAGAGAGCTTGGTTTCAGGCGCACGTAACATGATCGGTATCGGCGTAGCGACAGCGGCTGCTGGTACCGTTGTAGGTGTAGTAACTCTGACCGGTATCGGCCTTGTTATGACCGATTTCGTTGAATTTATCTCAGGCGGTAGCATCATTCTTATGCTGTTGTTTACCGCGGTAATCAGCTTAATCTTAGGTATGGGCTTACCAACCACAGCGAACTACATTGTTGTTTCAACCTTGATGGCTCCGGTCATTGTTACCCTGGGCGCAGCACACGGCCTAATCATTCCATTGATTGCGGTTCACTTGTTTGTGTTCTACTTCGGTATTCTTGCGGATGATACACCTCCAGTAGGTTTGGCAGCCTTTGCTGCCGCCGCGATTGCGAAATCAGACCCAATTCGCACTGGTATTCAAGGTTTTACCTACGATATCCGGACCGCGATATTGCCATTCATGTTTATTTTCAACACCCAACTACTGTTAATGGGGATTGATTCTTGGTGGCACTTAGCGCTGACTATCTTCTCCTCTGTTACTGCAGTACTTATCTTTGCAGCAGCAACACAAGGATGGTGGTTTACTAAGAACAAGTGGTGGGAAACATTACTGCTGTTGATTCTAACCTTCTCTTTCTTCCGCCCTGGTTTCTGGTGGGACATGATCTATCCAGAGAAAGTTCTTTCACCAGGAGTTGAGATCGCTCAAATCACAGAGAATCTATCTGTGGGACAATCACTTGAATTGAGAGTAGGTGGTGAAAACTTAGAAGGTAACTATTCTGAGAAGACAGTTCGCCTTCCGTTTGAAGATTCTGCAACAACAAGTGAAGACCGTATTGCTTCAATGGGCTTAATGCTGACACAAGCTGACGACAAAATGATTGTTGATATGGTTGAGTTCGGTAGCCCTGCAGAAGCCGCTGGTATTGACTTTGATTGGGAAATTAAATCCGTTATCCAAGATGCAGATCGACCAATGAAAGAGTGGGTGTTCTTGCCTGCCCTACTGATTTTGATTGGTTTAGCAATGAACCAAAGAAGGCGTGCTCGTAAGGATGAGATTAGCGCGTAATGGATAGAGCCAAGTAGCGCTCTACTCTATTTGGCTTTTTTACTACATGGAAAAGATAATTACAGCGTTTGGTGTTTACTTAGCGCTGCTCAAAAAGAGACGAATACATGTATAGACAGATCCTTGTTCCCGTAGATCTTAACGACAAAGGCTTTTCAGACAAAGCTGTCGAGCTAGCGGTATGGCACGCAAAACACAGCAATGCTGAGATCCATATTCTGAACGTACTACCTGGCATTCACATGTCGATGGTTGCGTCTTACTTCCCAAAAGATGCGGCGAACCAAATGAAGCTCGATGTTAAAAATCAGCTGAAAGAGTTTGCCGATAAGCACATCGATGATGAAGTGGTGTATAAGGTTCATGTTGCCGAAGGCAAAACCTACACAACGATCCTAGATTACGCTGAAAAACTTGGTGCCGACCTTATCGTCATGCCTAGCCACAAGCGTTCAAAAATCGACAAAGTTGTACTGGGTTCAGTCGCGAGTAAAGTCGTACAGAACTCACCAATCAATGTGTTAGTGGTTAAGCCTCAAGGCTAACCCGTTCGATAAACGTTAAGATAAACACCTAAAAAGGTTGGCCTAAAAGCCAACCTTTTTGTTTCTGCAACGCTTAATTAGCGTCCATGAAGACACTCATATCATGAATGAACTCACTCACTAAGTTCTGTGGCTTACCCTCAACAAATGCCTCGATGTTATCCATTAAGATATCCGACAGTTTTTGAATTGAGCTGTCACTGCCCCATGCCACGTGAGGCGTTAATAGTAAATTGGATAAGTGACTGTTAGCCAATAGTGGATTCGACTTGTCCGCAGGCTCTTGTGTAAACACATCCATACCCGCACCTGCAATCTGATGATTGACCAAAGCCTCAACCAAAGCTTGTTCATCGACAAGCCCTCCACGCCCCGCATTAATTAATACCGCACTTGGTTTCATCATTGCTAGCTCTGGCTCTGAAATCAAATTGCGAGTTGCTTCGGTTAACGGACAATGTAAGCTGATCGCATCGGCTTGCTGTAAGACAGCATCGAAAGGCAGATACCCTTCTCGACAAGAATCAGCCCCTTTACGTTCTGCGAAGATCACTTTCATTCCAATCGCTTTAGCCAGTGCGGCAGTTGCTTGTCCTAAGCTCCCACTGCCCATTAAGCCCAATGTACTGCCTGCGATATCTTGAATCGGATGGGTAAAGAAACAGAACTGTTTATCCTTTTGCCACTCACCAGCTTCAATATCTTGATGGTAACCAACGAGATTACGCTTTAACGCAAATAGCATCGCGATTACATGTTCGGGAACCGATTGAGTCGCATAACCTTGGATATTAGCCACTGCTATGTTTTTCTCATTGCAGTAATCAACATCAACGTTATTCACACCCGTCGCAGAAACCGCTATTAACTTAAGTTGTTGTGCTTGAGATAAATTGCCTGCGTTGAGCACAACCTTATTGGTGATAATCACGTCCGCGTCCAGGACTCGCTCTGCAACTAGATCGGGAGCTGTAAAATCATACTCCAACCACTCATGTTCAAAGCTGAGCGGTTTTAAATGGATTTGAGATGGGATGGTGGCTCTGTCGAGAAAGACCACTTTCAACTTCGGCATTGTACGTCCTTGAGTTTATGTCAATTGAGTCATTCTAAGCTTTTAGCTTACTGTAGTCTGGAAGCTCTGGCGCAATTTCAAAGTGCTGTTCAATTTGCGCTCGTGCTTGAGGATAAAAGTCACAAGGGACAAAGGCTTTGAATAATTGATTGGTGCTCGGATGATAAAAACTCAATTCACAAGCGTGCAAAGCTAACCTATCGCTATAATTAAACGCATCTGACGTTGCGTAAAACTCGTCGCCTACAATTGGATTCCCTAGCGCCATGCAGTGCACGCGTAACTGATGGGAACGACCCGTAATAGGAAGTAACTTCAACAGTGTGGTTTGAGGCTCTTGTTGTTCGACGATATAACGAGTCTGAGAGGGTTTTCCATCCTCGAAGCACACTTTTTGTCTCGGTCGATTTGGCCAATCACAAATGAGTGGCAGATCAATCAAACCTTCTGCTTTTTCCAATCGGCCCCATACTCGCGCGTAATAGAGTTTGTGTGTCAGTCGATATTGAAACTGCTTCTTCAAATGACGCTCAGCTTGTTTGTGTTTAGCGAGCAGCATCAAGCCCGATGTCGACATATCCAAGCGATGCACCACCTGAATATCTGAAAAATCCACGACTAGGCGACTCCACATACTGTCGTAATGCTCTGGTAACCTCCCAGGAACTGAAAGTAAGCCAGCAGGTTTATTTACCACAAGAATATCGTCATCTTGATAAACAATATCAATCCAGGGGTCACGCGGTGGTGCGTAATGTTCTAACGCCATTCTAGCCTCTAGTTACTGTTAAATAATAACTTATGGTCAAGTTGTTTATTAAAAAATACAATTTAAGTCTTTTTTGTACATAAAAGTTGACGACCTTACAAAACATGGTATTGATAGGGGAACGGAAAATAAGAAGTCAGCATCAAAGGAAAAATGATGGAAAGTACGGTTAAAACTACAACAACAAAAGCACAAACCTCTGCTCCCCTATCAACGTTAATTCGGTCTCTTGGCCCAGGTATTATGATGGCAGCAGCTGCTGTGGGAGGTTCACATTTAGTTGCATCCACTAAAGCTGGTGCGATATATGGCTGGCAACTTGCCGCTCTTATTATCCTCGTGAACCTATTTAAGTACCCGTTCTTTAAAGCCGGCATCCAATATACATTGGGAACGGGTCAAAGCTTGGTGGAAGGTTACTCTAACTTAGGTCGCCCTTACCTTGTGATCTTTTCTATTTTGAGTGCTATTTCAGCCGTTGTGAATACCGCAGCCTTACTGTTATTCAGTGCAAGCTTACTTAGCTACTTTGTTCCTTTTGATTTGGCCACCAGCACATTGTGCATGATCGTTTTAGCGACATGCTTAATCATTCTATTCGCCGGCCATTATCGCGCTCTCGACACGCTATCTAAATCGATCATGGCGATACTGACCATCACAACCTTAGCGGCAGTCGCCATTGCGATTGGCTCTCCCGTTGAACCTGATGCGGCTTTTGTTCCACCGTCGCCTTGGTCATTGGCTGCTATCGGCTTTATCGTGGTAACCATGGGTTGGATGCCAGCTCCTATCGAGATCTCAAGCATCACTTCTATGTGGCTAAAAAGCCAAAAAGAGAAACAAGAAGTGACCGCTCAATCAGCCCTGTTCGATTTCAATGTCGGCTACATTGGTACAGCACTGCTTGCTTTAGTATTCGTTGCTTTAGGTGCGCTAGTCCTTCACGGTTCAGGTGTTGAACTGTCTCGCTCTGGTGTTGGCTTCACTCATCAATTGGTGGGTATCTACGCTTCGACGATTGGTGAATGGTCTCGTCCATTAATCGCTCTGATCGCATTCTTCTGTATCTTTGGCAGCACCATTACCGTTATCGATGGTTATTCACGCGTGCTTGCTGAATCACAACGTCTATTATTTAAAAAAGAAAGCAGCCCAAAAATGCTACAGGGTTGGATCGTCATCGTCTCTCTCGCAGCACTCTCCATCGTGATGTTCTTCAGTGCTGCTTTAATGCCTATGCTTGATTTCGCGATGGTACTTGCTTTTGCAACTACGCCATTCTTCGCATTGCTTAACTTCATCTTAGTCAGTAAAACAAAGCTTCCAAAAGCGCTCGCGATTGGCACTAAGCTAAAATGGTTGTCTGTCGCAGGTCTTATTTACCTATTTGGTTTCCTAGCCGTATTTGTTTGGTGGAAATGGTTAATGTAATTTCTTTGCCATTGCACGCTTCAACAATCAAAACACCTTTCAAACGCTAGATAAAAAGAAGGCCTTCATCATGAAGGCCTTCTTTTGTTAAAGCATTTACTAATTCAAAACTAGTTGTGAGAAACCACTATCAAACGTAGTGAATCTAATTGAACCTGAGCTTTGCTGATGTAACCTGTCAGTTCATTGATTTGAGCTTCGATAACCTCTAGCTCTTCATCACGAATATTAGGGTTCACGGCTTTAAGCGCTTGTAGACGCTCTAATTCACCGTTCAGGTTAGTCTGCATATCTCGTTGAGCCTGTTCACGCACTTCTTCCACTTTAGGAAGTACGTGCGTCTCACCCGCTTCAATTAGCTTGTGAATCTCACCTTGTACCGAGTTCACTAGCTTGCTCGCTAAGTGACGGTTTACTGGGCTTAGTTGACGGTTAAAGCTGTCGAACTCAACCTGAGCAGATAAATCGTTACCACGGCCATCCATCATCAAACGAATTGGCGTCTTAGGTAAGAACTGGCTGATACCGCTGCGCTTTGGCGCTTGCGCATCCACAAGGTAAACCAACTCGAGCAAGATAGTACCCACTGGCAGCGCTTTGTTTTTCAGTAGCGATACCGCTGATGCACCGACACCTTCACTCAGTAGCAGATCAATACCGCCCTGAATCATTGGGTGTTCCCAGCTAATGAAGTTCATGTCTTCACGAGACAGCGCAGTATCACGATCAAACGTAATCGTTGCCCCTTCATAAGGTAAACCTGGATAGCTTGGCACCATCATGTGCTCAGACGGCGTTACAACTAGCGCATTTTCACCCTTGTCATCTTGGTTCAGGCCAATGGTGTCAAACAGGCTCAGTGCAAAAGAAACTAGGTTAGTGTCGCCATCAGTAGACGCGATCTTTTCTGCAATCTCATGAGCTTTATCGCCACCATTTGAATGCATCTCTAGTAGGCGATCTCGACCCTTTTCTAGATCTGATTTCAGGCTTTGGTTTAGCTTCGCTGACTCTTCAATCACTTCATCCAATTGCTCTGTGTTACCAGAAGCTAGCATCTCGATAAGAACATCTGAGTACTTGTCGTAAACCGTGCGACCGGTTGGGCAAGTCTCTGCAAACGCATTCAAACCTTCATCGAACCAACGCGCTAGAATCGCTTGTGATGTGCCTTTTAGGTAAGGAACATGAATGTCGATATCTCGAAGCTGACCGATACGGTCCAAACGACCAATACGTTGCTCAAGCAAGTCTGGGTTGAACGGTAGATCGAACATCACAAGTTGGTTAGCGAACTGGAAGTTGCGACCTTCAGACCCGATTTCACTACAGATAAGCACCTGAGCACCGCCCTCTTCTTGAGCAAAGTAAGCCGCCGCTTTATCTCGCTCTAGAATCGACATGCCTTCGTGGAATACGGTTGCACGCACGCCTTCACGTTCACGCAGTGCTTGCTCTAATTGAAGAGCCGTACTCGCACGCGAAGCGATTACTAGGATCTTTTCGCTGCGCTTGTCTTGGATCTTTTCAATCAACCAGTTAACGCGTGAATCGAACTGCCACCAGCTTGAGTCTTCACCTTCAAACTCTTGGAAGATCTCTTCTGGATACAGCATCTTCATCGCACGAGCTTCAGGAGCCATCTTGCCGCCGATCATGCCAGATACGCGCATTGAAGTTGTGTACTGCGTTGGAATTTCCATCGGCAGTAAGTTTACATTACGCTTAGGGAAACCTTTGATTGCAGCACGTGTGTTTCTGAATAGAACACGACCTGTACCATGGCGATCCATAAGGTTATCAATCAATTCTTGACGAGCTAATGCTTGCTCTTCTTCGCTGCTATCACCTTCAATGATGCGGAACAAAGGCTCAACATCTTGCTCAGAAAGCAGTTCAGTAATCTGGTTCTTCGCGCTGTTTTCAAGCTTCACGCCAGAGAACAGTGCAGTAACTGCATCGGCAACCGGTGCGTATTGGTCTTCTTCTTCAACGAATGCTTCGTAATCGTAGAAGCGATCAGGATCCAGAAGACGCAAACGTGCAAAGTGGCTCTCACGACCAAGCTGCTCAGGCGTTGCTGTCAGTAGCAGTACGCCAGAGGTATTTTCAGCCAAACCTTCAACCACTTGGTATTCGCGACTTGGTTTGTCTTGGCTCCACTCAAGGTGGTGCGCTTCATCGACAACCAACAGATCCCACTCACCCTCAAGTGCTTGTTCGTAGCGCTTGCGGCTCTTACGTAGGAAATCCAAAGAACACAGAACATATTGTTGTGTATCGAATGGGTTATCTGATTCTGCAAAGGCTTCAATACAACGCTCTTCGTCAAAGATAGAGAAGTGCAGATTGAAACGGCGCATCATCTCTACTAACCATTGGTGTTGCAGAGTTTCAGGTACCACAATAAGAATACGTTCAGCACGGCCAGACAAAACTTGTTGGTGGATGATCATGCCCGCTTCGATGGTTTTACCTAGACCCACTTCATCGGCCAGCAAAACACGTGGAGCGTGACGACGACCCACCTCATGAGCAATATACAGCTGATGAGGAATTAAGCCTGCTCGCATACCACACAAGCCACGCATTGGGCTCTTGTGTTGTTGATATTGATTGCTTAGCGCGCGGTAACGCAACACAAAGTTATCCATACGGTCGATTTGGCCCGCATACAGTTTGTCTTGCGGCTTATTAAAGCGGATTTGATTGCTTAAGAAGATTTCACGCAGAGTCACCTCTGTTTCTTGAGTATCTTCACGCGTACCTAAATACGTCAGCAGCCCTTTATCTTCGATAATTTCTTCGACAGATAAAGACCAACCTTCTTGGCATTCAATGACATCGCCTACATTAAACGTTACTCGGGTTACGGGAGCATCAGTACGTGCATAGACACGGTTTTCTTCTGACGCTGCAAACATTAGTGTCACTGTACGAGCATCCATTGCTACAACGGTACCTAAACCTAAATCGCTCTCCGTATCGCTTATCCAGCGTTGCCCCAAAGCAAATGTCATGAATCGACTACCTCAATCTTATAGTTGGAATTTGGTCATTTGAACTGCAATTTAAACAAGAGCGTTATCGCTCCTGCATTAAAAATATAGCCAAAAATGCCTAGTTTGCAGCCACTTTTTAAGTGCGCTCTCGATAATAAATATCTCAAGAAAATGGTGCAGAAAAAGGTCGCTAATATTACTCGATGCTGTGATTTAGGTCACGCCTAAAGGCGATGATTTCACACTTTTTTTCTGTTTTCGCCAATGCAATCAAACTGTCAAAAAATCATGGTTAATCTATAGGTAGCAGATTACTGCTCTTAAATGAACACGCCATATTCACTCACAACGATATGTCGATATTCCTCTAGATGAAGTTTAGGTAAGTAGTTGACTATCACCAGAATGAGCTACTAATCTTTATATGAGCTTTATCTACGTTCAATGAATGCAAAGCAAGCCGTACGACGGCAAGGAGATGCTATGGGCGAGACCAACCGGAAGCTATTTGTTTTAGACACCAATATCCTACTTCACGAACCCTTCGCTATATTTTCTTTCCAAGAGCACGATGTCGTTATCCCGATGACCGTGCTAGAAGAACTCGACAGAATCAAAGACAGTAAAAGAGACGTTGCTCGAGATGCGAGAATTGCGATTCGCACGCTCGAAGATTTATTCAGGGAAGCCACACCCGATCAAATCTCGGAAGGCATTCCTTTCTCTAAAGAAATAAACGCATCCGGCAGTATTTCCATACTCGCGGACTACGAACTTCAAGAAAGCATTAAGGCCTTCGCTGATGATAAGGCAGGCGATAATCGAATCCTCAACGCCGTCCTCTACCTTCAAAACAAACGCGCGCCACGTGAAGTGGTTCTCATCACCAAAGACATCAACATGCGCTTGCGAGCCAAAGGCGCAGGTGTTCGCTTCGTTGAAGATTATCAAACAGACCAATTGATCGATGATATCCAATACCTGACTAAAGGCTTTCAGCAACTCGAAGGGGCATTTTGGGATGGCATTGATAATGTCGAGAGTAAGGCTCTAGGGGGAAAGACGTTACACACTCTAGCAAGAGCACCTTTCGAGCCAACCTTTCTCAACCAATATGTGATTGACGAGGAGAGTGACTTTGCCGCTCGGGTCGAAGAGATTGAAACCGAAACCATCACTCTGAGAGATCTTAGTCGTGAACGGTTGATGAACCGAAGAGCATGGGATATTACACCTAAGAACATCTATCAAGGTATGGCGATCGACGCCCTACTCGATCCCGATATTGACCTTGTGATCCTAACGGGGGCTGCAGGGAGTGGTAAGACACTGTTAGCTATGGCTGCAGCGCTAGAGCAAACCATTGAGCGTAAACATTTCGATAAGATCATCGTAACTCGAAACACGCCCGATATTGGCGAGTCGATTGGCTTTCTTCCCGGAACCGAGGAAGAAAAGATGTTGCCATGGTTAGCAGCAGTAACGGATACCTTAGAGGCGCTACACAAAAATGATCATTGCACAGAAGGCTCAATGAAATACATCTGTGATAAAGCCAATATCCAATTCAAATCGATCAACTTTATGCGTGGCCGCTCGATCCAAAATGCGTTCGTTCTTCTCGACGAGTGCCAAAACCTAACCGCTTCACAAATCAAAACCATCATCACCCGCTGTGGTGAAGGCACCAAGATTGTCTGTTCAGGAAACCTAGCCCAAATAGATTCTTCCTACTTAACCCCTGTGACTTCAGGTTTAACCTACATGGTTGAGCGTTTTAAAAACTTCGAAGGCAGTGCCAATATCCACCTCAATGGCGTGGTACGTAGCCGACTGGCAGAGTTTGCCGAAGAGAACATGTAGCAACTCGATACACTCACACTGAATCCGTAATCTAAAAACAAAAAGCGCCTCACATTGGAGGCGCTTTTCAATTTAATCTTTTGAAGTAAGTTGGCAGAGATTCTTCTGAATTACTCAGTACCACCCACCGTTAGCGAGTCTAGCTTCAATGTTGGTTGACCAACACCAACAGGGACACTTTGGCCTGCTTTACCACACACACCCACACCACGGTCTAGGCTAAGGTCGTTACCCACCATAGACACTTGCTGCATCGCTTCAATACCAGAACCGATCAGCGTTGCACCTTTCACTGGGTGAGTAATTTTGCCGTTTTCAATCATGTACGCTTCAGAAGCTGAGAACACGAACTTGCCAGAAGTAATATCTACCTGACCACCGCCGAAGTTCGGCGCGTAGATGCCTTTCTCAACAGTAGCAATGATCTCTTCCGGTGTGTGCTCACCCGGCAGCATGTAAGTGTTTGTCATACGCGGCATCGGAAGATGTGCGTAAGACTCACGACGACCGTTACCCGTAGGTGCTACATCCATTAAACGAGCATTAAGCTTATCTTGCATGTAACCTTTTAGGATGCCATTTTCGATCAGCGTGTTGTACTGACCATTAACGCCTTCATCATCAACGTTCAATGAACCGCGCAGGTCAGTCAATGTACCATCATCAACGATCGTACATAGGCTTGATGTAACTTGTTCGCCAACTTTACCAGAAAATACTGACGACTCTTTACGGTTGAAGTCGCCTTCTAAACCGTGGCCTACCGCTTCATGCAGTAAAACGCCTGGCCAGCCAGAACCTAATACTACAGGCATCGCACCTGCAGGTGCCGCAACCGCTTCGAGGTTAACTAAAGCTTGGCGAATCGCTTCATCTGCAAATTGATAAGCAACCTGAGAGCCATTAGCATCGCTTAGGAAGAAGTCATAACCAAAACGACCACCACCGCCAGCACTACCGCGCTCACGACGATCGCCTTTTTGTGCCAGTACACTAATAGACAAACGAACCAGCGGGCGAATATCACCAGCATAAGTGCCGTCAGTTGCAGCAACCAGCATCTGCTCATGCACACCGCTTAAACTCACCGAAACCTCAGTAACCATCGGTTCTTTAGTTCGAATATAAGCATCAAGCGCTTTGAGTAATTCTGTTTTTTGTTGTTTTTCCCAGCTAGCGAGTGGGTTAACCGCATCGTAATAAGCTTGGTTAGAATTGCGTTTGAAGGCCTGTACCTTGCCGTTTTGACCTTGCTTAGCGATACCACGCGCAGCAATCGCACTCTGCTTAAGACCGTCTAGTTGGATTTGATCAGAGTAAGCAAAACCGGTTTTTTCACCCGATACCGCTCGCACACCAACACCGCAGTCAATATTGAAAGAACCGTCTTTAATGATGCTGTCTTCTAGCACCAAGGATTCATGCCAGCTTGACTGAAAATAGATATCAGCATAATCAATTTGGCGGGTAGCAATGCTCGCCAATGTATCTGCGATATTTTGCTCCGTAAGCCCTGTCGGGTTCAGTAGCGCTTCTTCAATTTGATTAATGCTCATAAATGGCTCTTATTTGTAATTAAAATTGATTGGTGAATCGAGAATGTTGCGTTATCGGCATATTTTGCCTAATTGACTCACAACTGGATATGTCTATCTCGACCACCATACTTTTAGGCTCTTGGTCTAATTGTGCGACCACTCGTCCCCATGGATCAACCACCATTGAGTGTCCCCATGTTTCTCTTTGACAAGGATGCTTACCTCCTTGTCCTACCGCGACAATCCAAGATTGTGTTTCGATCGCACGACACCTTAATAAGGCTTCCCAATGCGCTTGACCAGTCACAGCTGTAAACGCCGCCGGTACGATAATGATCTGCGCACCTTGCTTGCGTAGCTCTGAATACAAGTGCGGAAAGCGCACATCATAACAAATACTCAAACCTAAGCGACCAAAAGGCGTTTCCGTCGTCACAACGCGATCACCCGGAGTGAAAATATCGGACTCTCGATAGCATTTGTGCGCATCGGCCACGTCAACATCAAACATATGTAACTTATCGTAATGTGCAACTAAGCAGCCAAAGTCGTCAATCACCAATGTTGTTGTAGTCACGCCTTCAATCGTGCTTATCGGCATGCTACCGACAATAATCCAGATTTGATGAAACGAAGCTAATTCAGACACTTTCTTCTGCAACGGGCCATCATTTAAGGGCTCTGCATACTGGTGATAGTCGGCTTTACTGCCAAAAACTAATGCATTTTCAGGGCAAACTACCCACTTAGCCCCTAGTGCTTTGCACTTTTCTACTTCTTGAACAAGATAATCAAAGTTTAACTCAGGACTAGGACCTGATGTCATTTGAATCAACCCAACACAATCCATGTGTATAGTTCCTCCATTCATTATGATTCAGAAAACAGCGTTCATCGTATGTTAATCAGCAAGTGTATTGACCAACTAAAGTATTAGCTCATTTGTCTATTGACCTGTTCGAGTATGAGCTATTCAAGCATTCACGACTATTGAGCTAATTTCCTAAGCTTTTCGGGTAACTGAAACTCACCAGAGCTACGAGAAAGCTCACTCACCGTTGGTGAATCCAATGGTCCTTTTACCGAATAATTAACTTGGGTAAAAACTTCAACAACTGGAGAAATAACCGTAGTCACCGCTAATACGTACAGCGCCGTTTGAGGGGTTACCGCAAAGGCCGTTAATACAGGAATGCCAGAGGTAATATCTGGGGTAAAATTAACTTCCGCATCCACCTGGCGGGTATTAAGATTAGCGATACCTTTGATCTTCATCTCACCAGCAACGGCATCCATGTTTAAGTCATTAGTCAGAAAGATACCATTTTGAATCTTACCCGTTCCTGTGATGCTGTTGAACGCCATGCCTTTATCAAACACGTCTGAGAAATCGAGCTGCATCTTGCGGATGATCGAATCTAGGCTAAACAGGCCAAGTAAACGAGCCGCACCGCTCACATCCGAGATAATACCTTTACCAAACTTGGTTTTAACGTTGCCATCAAGGGTATCCATTTTAATCCCCCAAGGCGAACCATCCCAATTTAATTGACCTTCCAACGCGAATGGTGCTTTTTGAATTCCTGAAGTAATACCGAATCGTTCCATCAATTCACTGTTGTTTTCACCTTCTACATCAACAGCCAACGATGAATGACTCTTGTCACCATTCAGTTCCCACCAACCGCTGATATCGGCTTTATTGCCACCACTTCGAACCTGGATCTTATTCCACTCTATCCGATCTTCGTTCCTAACCACTTCAACATCAACCTTGCCAACCTTGTAACCTTGCAGCCAAAAGTCGTTCAAAGTTAACTTCAGGTTCGGCATCGCATCGTGGATCTCTCGATCCAAATCAGAGATCAACGGTGCTTCTTGCGCTTTACGTTGTAGCAGCTGCTCTTGGTTTTTCTGATCGCTCCACTCTGGAACAAACAAATGTAAACGATCTAATGAAACCGTTAAATCGTAAGGAGGCAGATAATTAATATCTCCTTCGATCTCTTGGCTAGAGACTTCCATTTGCCATGCTTGTTTGTTTTTACGAGCACTAAAGTCGACATCATTCCAAGGAATGCCACCTAAAATTAGCTCCTTACTCTCGAACGTAACACGGCTTGGCGCAGGAATTGTTGGAGTATTCATTTGACTGAGCACGGCGTTTGAAGGCTTCACAGGCTCCATCACGACCGATAACCAATCATCAGCATTGAACTTATCAGTACGAATTAATGCATGATGGCCAACGACAGGGCTAATTTTGTAACCTCCTCGACCAAGCACTAAATTGGTCGCCGTTAACTGAGGAACACCACCTGTGATATCAATTTCAGCCTGATATTTGGTACTAGGGAGCTGTAAACGTGCAGTAATCGCTTCTTGGTTGCCCGAGGCTTGTAACCTTGCAGAGCCACTTTCTAATGACTTTTTCGCCAATGGATATGGATAATCACTGGCCAAATACTTAAGATCTGACTGCAAATCCAATTGGTAACTAAAACCGATATCGTTAAGCTGAATATCAATTTGGCTTTGCCACTGAGCATGCCCAGACAAACGGCTTAGCCACTGTTCACCAATGTAAGGCTCTAGAGGTTTAACATCCCAATCGCCTAGAACATCGATATCAACCGCGTAGCCCGGGCCATCATTCAAACCTTTGAAATCAAGAGAGATACCCTGTTTAAGTAAATCTGCAGCAAGGCCATTCGCCGTCACTACATCATTATCAAACTCAATACGTCCAGTGGTGTTTTCAAGTACCATCGGCGGAGCTTCAATCTCGACATGGTTACCATTGAGATCAGCATAGCCCCACGCTCTTGCTTCCTTTTCAGAATCAAACGGAATATTAAGCTGAAACTCGGATGACACATCGCCACTCACTTGAAGCGCAGTTAAGGCAGCCCCGACTGAATCGACGAGTGGAGAAGCTGTCATGTAATCACGTACCGCATTGCCAGACGCGGTTGCTTTCGCTTCAATTTCAATATGGCCGCCTTGCCCTAAATAAGGAATACGCCCCGTAATACGATCTGCAGTGACATCCATTAATTGAGCTGAGCGAGAATCCAAGTGCATCGCATCATTTTCAAATAACAGATCAAGCTGAAGATCGGTAATCAAAGGCCAGCCGGTATCAAAACTAAATTTCGCGTTTTCTAACCCAACCCAAACTTGGAAAATACCATCATGATTGGTATACGGATATTGAGCTAATTCACCATGCCAAAGTAATTTAACGGTGTCGGCTTTACCGGCTTGAATCGCCGTGGAAAGGTAATCAGTTAAGTCTTGGCCAAGTGCCAATGTCGGTAAATAACGCCAGGTTTCACCAACATTGTAAGCGTTCGCTTCACCATAAAAAGAAAGATAAGGGCTTGCGTCATTTGGAAAATCTAAACGAAATGCGCCGAGAACTTGTAAATCTGGCGTTGCTGCCGTGATTTTATCCGACCAAAGCTTCCAGCCGTTTTCATCCTGCTGCCAAACAATGTCAACCTGACCTTGTTTGATATTTAGAGGGGCTTGGAAAACATCGCCATAAGGAAACACATCATCAATAACATGCAAGCTGGCTTTCGCTTCAGATGCTGAACCAAGAACACTGCCTGACACTTGGCTAAAGCCTGGAACTAACTCCCATTGCTCGATAGCCATATCAGAAAAACTTGCAGAATAACGCAAGCTTTCGATGCCTGAATCCATGGAGACGCGAATATCAGAAACCAAACCGCCTGGAGCCAACGAATTAATCATTTGAGTGGATTGCTCGGAATCAGGCAACAACTTAATTAGCGGAGTAATGGTGGCAATATCCAACTCAGAAACGTTGAGTTGCCACGGACCTTTGTTCCATTTGAATGCAACATCGAGTTCTGGCCAAGGCGTGTCATCGGTTCTTAAGTTAAGTGAGTGACCATTTACTTGCCAGCCATTTTCCAACGGAGAAAGTTTAAACACGCCAGATTCAATCATCAAATCGTGGCGCCCGTCTTCATTCCAAGTCAGTTCAGAAGGTAATACCTCAACGTAAGCGCTCACTGGCTTACTGTTTTTCAGAGTTAACCAACTATTAAGGCTCACCGTACCCGTTTCCACACCGGACTCTGCCTGCATGTAACGCGTTAACCAAGGTTTTATCGAGATGCTATCCGCGCTCACATAGAACTCACCCGACATATCGGTCAGCGAGCCACCATCAACAAAGTTAGCACTCACTGACAGGGAGTTTAAGTTGGCATCTTTAATACTCACCACACCTTCTGCAAGGTGGTGTTTACCTGAGTTTTGCCATTTTAAAGTTTCTATGTCGAGTTGACGTTCTTCATCAGAGATTGCACGGTATAAAAGGGTTGAGTCTTTAGCCGTCACATCCACTAAAGTTTTCAGGAGTAGATTATCCAGTTCCTGTATAACCCGCTTTGAAGAATTCGACTTTTTCGGTTTCTGTTGGCCGTTTTGACCAGCAAACAGATCAATAGATCGGATATCAAGATACATTTGGTTCATGACCAGATCGGCCACAACCGGACGCATCTGAACGAACGATTGAATCAAGTCAAACTCAACTTCAACACGCTCAACAGAGAAAGTGACATCTTCTGCATTAGGAAGGCTGGCTTTAACACCTTGTAAAGCTATAGAAGGGTGAGTGTTGCGCCAAAAACCGCCCACATCTTGAATGGAGAATTCAAAACCGGAATGTTGATTTACCCAAACCTCAATTTCAGATTGATATTTGTTTAAATTAGGTAAGGCTACACGAAGTGTAGTCACGGCAATGGCTAGCGTTACTAAGAGAGTAACCACTAACCATAAACATGCACGAAGAATCAGAGTAGCGCTTGAGCTCACAAAATATCCATTACATCATAACAACATCAAACTGCTCTTGTATGTACAGAGGCTCAGCCTGGATTTTGACTTGTTTACCAATAAAGACTTCAAGCTCAGCAAGCGCATGAGATTCATCGCCCTCTAACGCCTCAGCGACTGCGGCTGCGGCATAGACAACGAACTTATCGGCGTCGTAGGCACGATTCACGCGCGTGATCTCTCGAAGTATTTCATAACAAACCGTTTCGACTGTTTTCACGCTGCCGCGGCCTTCACAAGCGGGGCAGCTTGAACACAGAATATGCTCAATACTTTCACGAGTACGTTTACGAGTCATCTCCACCAAACCAAGCTGTGTGAAGCCATTAATATTGGTTTTCACGCGATCTTTGTCTAGCGCAGCTTCTAATGAAGTTAGTACTCGCTTACGATGTTCCTCAGACAACATATCAATAAAGTCGATAATGATGATGCCACCTAAGTTACGCAGACGCAGTTGTCGAGCTATCGCTTGAGTCGCCTCTACGTTGGTATTAAAAATGGTTTCTTCTAGGTTACGACGACCAACAAATGCGCCAGTGTTAATGTCGACAGTGGTCATCGCTTCCGTTTGGTCGATAATCAGATATCCACCAGACTTTAATTCGACTTTACGATCCAATGAACGTTGAATTTCGTTTTCGGTATCGTACATATCAAAGATAGGCTTATCGCCTTCATACAGCTCAAGCTTGTCAGTCAGCTCTGGCACGTACTCAGAAGTAAACTCTTTAAGATTTTCATACTCTAGACGAGAATCGACCTGAATCTTACTCAACTCAGTACCAACGAAGTCACGCAAAATACGTTGGCTTAGGCACAGCTCACCGTACAAGCGTGTACGAGCTTTGTGCTTACCACGACGCTCTAATACTTTTAACCATAGTCGCTTTAAGAATGCCGCATCTTGAGCCAACTCATTCGAATCTGCACCTTCTGCTGCGGTACGGATGATAAAGCCACCATGTTCGTCACAGTAACGAGACACGACTTTTTTAAGACGATTACGTTCAGACTCACTTTCAATTCGCTGAGATACGCCAACATGACTTGCACCAGGCATAAAGACCAGATAGCGAGATGGCAAAGTAATATCAGTGGTTAAGCGGGCACCTTTGGTACCAAGAGGATCTTTGACGACTTGAACCACAATGTCTTGTCCTTGACGAACAAGCTCTGAAATATCACGAACCTGAAATTGCTTCTTTTCGTTTTCAGCAACACATTCAGTGTGTGGAACAATATCAGAGGCGTGCAAAAAAGCTGCTTTTTCAAGGCCTATATCCACAAAAGCCGCCTGCATTCCCGGAAGTACACGGCTTACACGTCCTTTATAGATATTTCCTACGATACCGCGTCGAGCATCTCGTTCGACATGGATCTCTTGAAGAGCCCCCCCTTCAATCATGGCCACACGAGTTTCACTCGGGGTCACGTTCAGCAACAATTCAGCACTCATGGTGCACCTCAGATTAGTAATTATAAGAATTCTTGCAGTAGCTGGTCCGTTTCAAATAAAGGTAAGCCGACAACGGCGTAATAACTACCTTCGATTCGGGTAACAAAGCGTCCGCCCAAACCTTGGATTCCATAGCTACCGGCTTTATCGCATGGCTCCCCTGTTTGCCAGTATTGTTCTATTTCTTTTTCACTGAGGGGTTTAAACCATACGTCGGTAATAATGATTTCTGTTCTTTGTTTTTCTTCCGACACCACAGAAACGGCCGTCATCACTTGGTGACGATCATTCGCTAACTGAGTAAGCATGCGCTTAGAGTCGGCAAAATTAGTGGGCTTCTCGAGCACTTGCCCTTGGCTAACGACAACTGTGTCAGAACCAAGAACCACTGTTTCAGAATCAAGAGAAACAGCTTCAGAGCTAAGATCGACGATCTCAGAGCCAACAGCTGCATTATCAAAACTAGGATCTACAGTATCAGAACTAGAAATGACATTCTGCTTTTCAGAAGGGTTATCTTTCAATAAAGACAACGCTGCTAAGGCTTTATCTAAAGATAGTCGCTTAACATATTCTTCGGCGGTTTCTTGGGCATGTTTACACTCTTCAACATCGGTTACGAGGACAGAAAACTCATAACCAAGTTGAGAGAGCAACTCTTTGCGGCGTGGAGAACCGGATGCCAAAACTAAATGTTTCTTTTCCATCGTCATACTACCTCACATGCCAATGGCGACGCACACGTCTCATTAATAAAAACATCCAAGGCCAAAGTATACAGTTTATCAATGCGCTCCATAACGATAATGGATTGAAAACGACATCTTGGATCAAATATTCACCAAAGAAGATCAACACTTCAAACAATACCGTCAACGCCGCAATAATCATGGCTTGTTGCCATAGCGCCATGTTACGTATCACGAGGAAGTTAAGCGCAATAATGTACATCACTATTGCCATCATCATTCCACGAATACCCAATGTTGAACCAATCAATAGGTCCCACAATAGGCCCAAAATCAAAGCACTACCCACGTTAACACGGTGTGGCAGAGCAAGAACCCAATAACACGTCACCAGTAACAACCATGACGGTCGAAATAGATCTAAGCTACCAGGCCAAGGAATGGTTTGCAGAATAAGCGCGATCAAAAATGAGCAACCAATTACTACTTTGCTTCTTAAAACGCTATTGGCCATCTTCACCCTCTAACAATACTTGTTTAATGCTGATTTGATCCGCTTGCATCTGTTTGTTTTCATCAGGCCAAACAAGCAATAAGTACCTGAGCTTATCAAACTCAACCACAGGCTCTGCTTTAATAACCGCAAATTCACGTTTCGGGTCATAATCGACTGAAGAAACATAAGCCACAGGGTAGCCTTCAGGATAAACCCCGCCTAAACCCGATGTCACCAACAAGTCTTCTTCTTGAATATCAGTACTGGTTGGAATGTGTTCTAGTTGAATCTCATCAATCATGCCATTACCGGAAGCGATCACTCGAATATCATTACGAATGACTTGAACAGGAATCGCATTGTTTGCGTCAGTCAGTAACAGGACACGGCTATTGTGAGCAGCGACAAAAGTCACTTGGCCGACAATGCCTTTTTCGTTGATCACCGGTTGACCTTCATACACCCCATCAATCTGACCTTTATCGATCACAACTTGATGACGATAGGGTGAAGTATCTACCGCCATAACTTCTGTGACGACTTTCTTTTCATCACGGATAAACGGAGATCCTAATAGCTTACGAAGGCGCTTGTTTTCTTCTTGGTATTGCTCAAGCAGAATCAGCTCGCTTTTTAGACGCAAGACTTCTCGTTTAATATTATGGTTGGATTCGATTAGTCCTTTACGAGTACTAAAACGGTCGTAGACACCATCGAACATAGTGCGAGGTAAGTTGGCTGCGTATTGAATTGGGGCAACCATGCTGTTCAATAGATAGCGGACATTTGAGAAAGCATCTAAACGACTATCAGCCAGCATAAGGCTGGCTGATAAAATTACAGCAAAAAACAGGCGCAATTGTAGAGAGGGACCTCTACCAAAAATTGGCTTCATTCTATATTTGGTCCTAGAGCTACATTTGATCCTATAGACAAGGTCCTAGGCTCTTTACATAAAACTAGATAATAAAAGAGCCTAACACTAGATATTATTCTTCGCTGAACAGGTCGCCGCCGTGCATGTCGATCATCTCTAGGGCTTTACCGCCACCTAGAGCAACACACGTTAGTGGCTCTTCTGCAACAACAACAGGGATACCTGTTTCTTCCGTTAGCAGACGATCAAGGTCTTTAAGCAGTGCACCACCACCAGTCAGCACCATACCGTTCTCTGATATATCAGAAGCAAGCTCTGGCGGACATTGTTCTAGTGCAACCATGACAGCAGATACGATACCTGATAGCGGCTCTTGAAGCGCTTCAAGAATTTCGTTTGAGTTCAGGCTAAAGCTACGAGGCACGCCTTCCGCTAAGTTACGGCCACGTACTTCGATCTCTTGTACTTCATCGCCAGGGTAAGCTGAGCCGATTTCGTGTTTGATCTTTTCTGCCGTTGCTTCACCAATCAAGCTACCGTAGTTACGACGAACGTAGTTGATGATAGCTTCATCAAAACGGTCACCACCAATACGAACAGAAGAAGAGTAAACCACACCATTTAATGAGATAACCGCAACTTCAGTAGTACCACCACCGATATCAACCACCATTGAACCTGTTGGCTCAGAAACGCGCAGGCCAGCACCAATCGCCGCAGCCATTGGCTCATCGATTAGGTAAACCTCACGAGCACCAGCGCCTAGCGCTGATTCACGGATGGCACGACGCTCAACCTGTGTTGAACCACAAGGAACGCAAACCAAGACACGAGGGCTTGGTTTAAGAACACTGTTGTCATGCACTTGCTTAATAAAGTGCTGAAGCATTTTTTCCGTTACGTAAAAGTCGGCAATTACGCCGTCTTTCATTGGACGGATCGCTGAAATGTTACCTGGCGTACGACCAAGCATTTGCTTAGCAGCATGACCAACAGCAGCGACACTCTTTGCAGACCCTGTACGATCTTGGCGAATAGCGACAACTGAAGGCTCATCAAGAACAATGCCTTGGCCTTTTACATATATAAGGGTATTGGCAGTACCTAAATCAATCGATAGGTCGTTTGAAAACATGCCACGAAGTTTTTTAAACATATTCTTCGCTCATCCTGCAAGAATTAGAAGACAAAAATTGCACTAAATGTACCAATGCCTTGCTGTCACGGCAAGGCATTGAAGTATAAACATGGACTGAAACCCGCAATTTCTTACAGATTCCTAACTTAAGGGGCAAAAATTATATTATTACTGACCTGTTAAGCCACTTTCCCCTCGGTAGATCACACGATCGTTACCGCGGTAGATGCCAAATGTGCACAATACAACAAGTGAGATTAGTTTTGTTCACTCCACCAAATAACTCGATCACTACCTCTGTACAAACCAAAACGAACTTCGGAAGATATAGTATCGTCAAAAATACCATCTTGGTTATAATCATTTCTCAACCACGGAAACGACTCAAAGCCAAGCGAACTTTCTAGAGCCCCTCGATTCCCTTCACCAGGCGCACTGTAAGATATATATCCTTCGCCATTTTGAATAACAGGCCTCGATTCTATGGTAGCAGCGGTAACACCACCTCCAATGGGTAGAGCACTTGAATCATTACCAACATCAAAGCTCAAATCCACGACCGAAAAGTCACTGCAAGAGTCACTGGTATTCGTTTTAAAGCTTGAGCCATCAAAGTAGTAGCTTGTTACAACAGATTGCACTCTTGACATTTCTGGGCCAAACGTATCTGCGATCGCTAAATACCCCCAGCGTTGACGTTGTGCATCTGAAACTGAAAAATCAAAACCGGAGCAAGAAGAACTTCCATTAGTTTGATAACAAACACCATCAAGATCTTTTGTGTCATTAACAGCTAAACGAACGACAATCCCTTCATTGATTAGTCCTAAGGGAGTCAATGGTTTCACATAAGCTATTTGAGCCTCTTCTAAGCTTGCCAATTGAAGATTAGAATCAAAAGTGACTTGTCCCGGCCAAGCAAAGCCTTGGGTTTTTACAACTTTACTAGAATCGGTATCAGTAATAGACAATGTTGAGCTTTCTGCCCAAAAAGTTCTAAAGTTCCAAGGATTAGCATATCGCCACCAACCGCCAAATTTATAATTAAGCGTTTCTTTCTCTCCATTACTGCCCACGTTATCAAACGACCGCCCCGTAACAGTTAATTCAGGTAAGCTACTGAACTCCATAGCTTGTCCTAAATAAGTGAAAGTTGAACAAGCTTCAGTAAAACTCGGAGTGTTGCTATCTAGATGAAGATAATAAGGTATAAATCGCCCAATAGAACCAGTCTGCGCACCTTGAATCGTAAAAGAGTTACTGCCTAAATAGGAAGGTAACTCTTCAACTAAAAAGTTAAAAACCCCCACTTCAGAAATACTTTGTGCGACAGAGTTAATGCCAGAACTAATTATGGTATGACTGTAAGAGATATTACCAAGTAAACCAGGCTCTGCACCGGTAACGACTGGAGCCTTAAGTTCATGACTCAAAGCAATATCTTGTGAGCTAAAGTTAGGAGTAACTACTCCTGTATCGCCCGAAGCCCAAATATTTAATGTAAAAGCTTCACCGGCTTTCGCAAAAACGGAGCAACTTAAATCTTCGGTTACACAGGAGCCGCTATTTCCAGCTGTATTTCTAGCTTGTATATTGAGCTGCTTAGGGAAACTGACAAACTGGGCACTCCCTCGCATATCCAATCCAAGTTCATCATCAGAACCTTCATACTGAGCATTAAGTTGTAACTTTCCTGCGTCAATATAACTGACATCAAACTCTGCTTCCCCATCATTATCAAAATCAACGGTAAATATTTTTGGGGAAACACTGCTCATTGCCAGATCTTTTTCAATACTGCCAACTTTTAAACCAATAGTAGGACTACCAATAATGACAGAAGAATCGGGGGTAACGTACTGCCCAAAAAATTCGATATTCTTTGAAGTGTTCTGAAAGCTTGGTAAACACTTTTGAGCATCATCGGAGCTTTTTACTGCTTTTATACGACCAGTTACTGGTCTGTCGGCTATTTTGTCGGGGACGTTTAAGATAAAACCACTGCTATAAAACTCAATGTTACAGTTGCTGCTTCCTAAAGCTCCTCCTGCACTCGAACACAATGTTTCCCCACTAGGAATCACAGCAGGATCAGATTGGATGACTCCAATTCTCAAGTTACCCGCCGTATTCTTGCGAACTGAATATATGCCTGTACCACCAGATAACTGAATTTGATTGCCGCCAACCCAACCTCCACCACCGGTTACAATTTCAGGCGATAAAGTCACATCAACATCTTCAGTCACCAATTCTGAACAGGACTCATTAGCACAGGCACGAATAGTCACTTCTTCTGCATTACAGGTTAACTCACTGCCTGAATGATCAAATTCAAAGTGATCAATCGAATTCTCTGGCTCATCTGAACATAAGTGTGTTTGGCTATATAATTGAAATATTTCATTGTTGTTTAATGGCTTATCAAATATTTCAACCTCATCGATATAACCATCAAAAGCCCGTCCTGAAAAATTCTGATCTTGGCCTATTTGTAAAGGCTTAGTATTATTTACTAATTTTCGATTTGCATTTACTAAAAGCTCTCCTCTTTCTTCTCCATTAATAAATAGGCTAGCCATAGATTTATTATTGCTATAACTTTCAGAGTCGTATCTAAGCGTAATAAATGACCACTCATTTATTGGAATACTGACTTCACTTGTTAATGTTCTCGTTTGAGCACTTCCGTTTCCATTTTTGTTTTTATCTTGCCACCACCAAAATATTTGGCCTGACGAGTTTAAATGAAACTCATAGTTGTTATCTTTTGAGACAATAGAATGCAATCCAGAACTTGGATAACTAGTGGGTTTTACCCAAACGGAAATCGTAAAATCTTTATCTAAATTTAATATGTTATCGTGAGGTACATTAATATATTGATTCGAACTATTGATAAACTCACCGAAGCCACAGGTGCCCAGAGAGTTAATAGTCGGTATGGCAGAGAATTCAGAAGATGGTTGCGCTGTTAAACCATTAACAGTTTGTCCATGTAATTGATTTTCAGAACTGTCGACTACTTCATTATTTGCGCCATTCCAGGATGCTTCATCTAAATGATATCGAGCAATCGGATTAGGTAGTTCTTCTATTCCACACGCATTTTCTGGCACGGTTTGATACAAGCAAGTACCATCAACGACCGTTCCATTACTGACATAAACCGTCCCCCAGTTAGGTTGCCCTGCTTGAACGTCACCAATAACATAAGAGTCATCGAGCTCCACAGTTTCAGAAGAACTCGTAATGTCACCAGAGACCTGAGAACCTTCAATAACAATTTTGTTTTTAGTTGAAACATCCCCTTCAACTTCAGAATTTTCAATCGTTATGGTTTCATCGGTACTGGTCAGTTCACCAGACACCGCCGAATCCTCCACAACAATTTTGTTTTTAGTTGAAACCTTCCCTTCAACTTCAGAGCGTTCCATCGTTATACGGGAGTTTTTACTGGTGATGTCGCCATCTACCTCAGAATTACTTATCACCACCTCATTGCTTGCGGTAATGCTACCGAAGAGTTTAGAGTCAGTGATCTCTACCTCGTTGTTTTTAGAATCAATCGATCCGATAACATTGCTATTGTGGATTTCAATATTACCTCCAGTCTCAATGGAGCCCTCAACAAATACTGAATCAAAATTAACAGGTGTACTATTACCAACAAAGCTACCCAATAGCTCTGAAAGGTTGTTGGAATCATTTTTCCATTCAAAATTACCATAACTCGCTTTTAGGTCGATAGTCGCGGAAGAATCACCTACTTTGTTATTACCTTCAAATTGAAAACCGCCATCGGCGGTTAATTGAATATCTATCGCAGATGAAAGAGTATCCCCTTTAGCAAGCTTAACGATGCCATAATTACATGTATATTGATTGCCAGTAACGGACCAATTATTACTAGTACAAGTTGGGAGGTTCATTTGAAGGACATAATCCGTAGCGAATGATGATGAAGATACGCCAAGTAGCACTAAGCTCAAAAAAAATCTACTTATCATCACGAATACCAACCTCTACGACTCTTTGTAAGACCCAATCCCCAACCGAACAGCTTCCTTTAGATATTAGTTGATATACGTTAATACCATTATCTAAAACGCCAATAGAGTTACAATGAATTTCCGCCTTGCATTGCGCCAACCCTTCACCTTCAAAGCTTATAGTTTTCGTATTAGAAGTATGGCAACTGTCTTCTGTCGGGGTTTGATAAAAACGACTGATTTCTATTTGTGCACCAGATCGCGCAGCCATTTCAGCCCGAGTACCGATCAGGGTTGAAATCAATTGCTCACTGTTACGTTGTTGGTTCTGATTAGCAACCATCGCAACCGAAGCCATAACCACTAGTATGAAGACAACTAGGATCAAACTTCCCCCCGTTTGTTTACGGAGCGTTATAGATAAGGGCATCATGGACAAACTGAATCTCCTCTCCTTTATCAGCAAACAATAACTCAAACCTCACCAAACCATTTCTTTCTAATTCTGGTGCCAAATTTTGAAAAGCGGCATCTTTTACATTTTCAGCTATCAAAACACCATTACCCAGCGATTCTGGTGATAAGGACATTCGAGACAATGGATAATCAGCATAACGAAAGATACGAGCATTGACGTGGCAATAAGCAACAGGAGCAAGGTAAAAGTAGAGACGTTTACTTGGAGAGCTGGTTTCAAATCCCGTTGCTTGAGTCAATTCAACATTGACCATCACCGCTGCAGAGGTAGTGAAGTCCACATCCTCTTTCACCTCTGCAATTTGACCTTCTATCGCTGGATCAAGACGCATCGAATTCGGGTCGTTAGGATAAACTATAACTCGCTCTCCTTGATAAATGCTTTTGTCTATTGGCAATATCCGTATCACTGCTGATTTCGCCTCTGGCGCCGGAAGTTCTTGATAAATAGCACTATTGATGATCGGCAAAAATTCAATACAATCATTTTCAATTAAAATACTGTTAGGGACGGCTTCTCTTAATTCTCGAGTCATTCGCTCCGTGACAAATTTACCTTGTTGTATCAAAGCTTCACGAGCTGTGCTATCAACATAAATCCCCATACCCTGTTGAATAACATTCCCCAAAAATAGACCAACAATAGAAAGCAGAAGAATAGTAATAATCATCTCTATCAGTGTAAAACCACGCATTAGAAATTCCCTTTAATCGCAGAAAAAGGATAGCGGTAACCCTGAGAATCAATAATCACAACTTCAACCCTCTTGTAATGCGTTCGGATAATAGATGGATTTCCAGACATCATCACCGTATCGTCATTAACAACAGCAGTATCATAAAACACATCGATTTCGACATTGAAATTGCGATAACCCGCATCACTGAGATCGCTATCAAGAACATCTTCAACACGTCCTCTTAAACCATGAAAATCATCAACATCATTAGCTAAGCTCTTTACCAAGATACCATTCGCGTCAGTTTCTCCGCTGTCAGGCCCCAAATCATTGGGTAACGTGCACAGTTGTTGACCTGGCGTTGAAATAGTTGAGACTGCACATTCAGGCACTCCTCCGTTCACGCCGGAAAATTGGTCATACCCGCGCCCCATTACCTCATCAAGTACTGAGCGAGCAAGATCTGCAGCTTTAACTGATGTTATTTGTTCTGCGGTCTGAATTGAACGCGGGTACAAAGACGCGGTAAGTCCAGCAAGAGCAAAACCAATAAGAGTAATCACAATGATCATTTCTATTAGGGAAAAACCTTGGGTGCGGATTTTTTGTTTAACATCCATAGATATACCCTTCAGTATTAATGCACACTGAAATTGAATCATCGTTGACAGTCGAAGATATCTCAATCTGACAATTCGATACTAAGCATTGCTGAGCTCGACCCGAACTATCAAAATCAAGGAACGAAACATTGATATCAGTTTGTAGCTTAAACGTCACTTTATTCTGTTTGCCATCAACAAAACTGGAATCAGTAACATCAGCAGGAAATTGTTCAGTACAAATACCTTCCGCGTTAGACGGAGAGGCTTGAATAGCTTGAGTTTGGTTTGAATTTAACAGCCAACGGTTACAATAATCGGAACGATTCATCGCACGGTTTTGTACTAATCGTAATGAAGCTAATACTTCGCTTTGTACAAGGTAGGTTGAAAAGGAAGAGGAGCCAACATAACGGGTAGATGCGTATAGGGAAACAATACCAATCAATATAATGACGATGATCAGCTCTACCAGAGTAAAGCCGTTGGATGTGGGGCTGTTATCCATAATGAGCCTCTAACTGACTAGCGAACACTGATTATACAAGATAACGAAGCTTACGCTCTTATGTATATGAATAGTTTTGATATTTATGTGCTTTGGATAGAAAAAAGGCCAGCACTCGTGCTGGCCTAGAAAAATCTAGTCAAGTTATGGGGCTACAGTACATTCCGTAGCAGTGTTTGTTACAACAATTACAGGCGCTGTATTTTTATCTTTAGCCTCAGTATATTTTACACAACTGGTTGTGTAATCTTTAATACCAAACGTTACAACAGTGCCCGCTGTAACATCTTTAATAAACGTAAAGTCTTCATTAGTACCAATGCCTTGAACGATTGCAGCAATAGCTGTAGACGATGCTTCAGGGTAACCAAATGCTACATTAATTGTTGTAGTACCGGCACTAACCGCTCCAGATGTATTTGACTCGATACCTGCAATGGCTGATTTACCGTAAATAATACCAGATGCACCTTGAATTGAACCTTTTAAGCCTTCAAGCGTTGCATTTTTCGCATCATCTTGCAGGTTTAAGAAACGTGGTGCCGCAGTTACAGCAAGAATACCTAGAATAACAATTACAACCACTAGTTCGATTAGGGTGAAACCGCCTTGTCTTTTCATAGTTAAGCTCTCTCTATGTTTAATTTTACGCAGACTTACTGCAAAGTTACGGTCACACGACCAGTTTTAATTTCGTAAACGAATTGGTGCTCGGTATTACCTTCTAACTGAATGTAAGTACACGTTGCCTCACCTGAATTCGCTTCCGCTGAATATTTATAATTTGAGTCGTCATCAACATCATCGACTGCTGCCACATTCGGTGGGTTTTGCAGTAAATTCTGCATCAATTCAGCACAGGTTTCTGAAGAAATATCTCCTGGTGCGACTGAAGAGTCACTATTCACAGTCCATGGGTAACCATCTCGAAAGTCGGTATCTTCACTCTTGCTGTTCTTTGATCTTGTTAACCAAAAATCAACACCATCATAATTTACAGTATTGTATGTTTCAACACCAATCTTCTCAGATGGTCTTGCTTCGGCTTCCCACTGTGCTCTTGCTGATAATACTGCGGTTGCAAAACCACCAGCGACACCTTCAATACTGGATTTTTTAGCCTCATCGGTCACATCTAAGAAGCGGGGTAAAGCCGCCACTGCCAATAAACCAACGACAACAATTACGATGACTAATTCGACAAGGGAGAAACCCTTTTGATTTTTAAGCATTTTCTACCTACTCATCTAATTACTAACGCGCATTATACATTTGCACACGTATAAAACCATAAAAACAGTGTCAATATTCTCACAAAGCCAAAATATTGGCTTTTACACTAAATCTTTCTTTTTCGAGCAATATATCTATTTGATACTTATCGCTATAATGATAACTACAATGAAACTGTATGTTATCACTTTTATCTTCAATACTGGGAAAAGTCAGCCCTAAAATGCTCTGTGGGGGATACAATTGCTCTAACCAATAGCGACAATCCCGTTCCGAACCTTTAATCGGCTTTATCCATCCCGTTCTGCTGTAGCGCATTAACTGTTCTGAGTCATTAGTTTGTTCCGGGCCCGTTAACAAATACTCTTGTTTAAGCAAATTAGCCTGCTCAATAATCCGCTTACTCGCGACGATCAATGCCGTGTTACTCGCTTCTTCTTCCACCGTATCCAATGCAGATAGCAGCCCTACAATTAGAAAAAGGATAACCACACTCCAAATAACAAAACGTGAGCGTTGTAGGTTATTTAGCATTCATTAGCCTTTGATTGCATCCAGCATTCCCCACATCGGCAGGAAAATACCTAAAGCCAAGACTAAGACCATACCAGCGACAACGACCAACAAAATAGGCTCTATTCTAGCGGTTAAGGTTTTCAAATCGTAATCAACTTCTCGATCATAATAATCTGACACTTCGAGTAATAGCTCATCAATACGACCCGTTTCTTCACCGACTGAAATCATTTGTATCACGAGCGGTGTGAAGATTTCGCTGTTAATCGCGGTTGAAGAAACCGTACTACCCGCTTCAATTGCCGATTTCATAGCTTGAACCCGTAACTCTAAAAAGCGGTTATCCAGAGCTTCAGCCGATAGCGCTAACGATTGATTCAATGGCACACCCGCTTTGAGCATCAATGCGAAAGTACGTGAGAAACGAGACAGTAAAGCTCGGTTAACAACGCCACCAATGACAGGTATTTTTAGGCGCCACCGATCCCACGTTTCTAAGCCGTTATCTGTTTTAACCCAAGCTTTAAACGCAAAAATAAGGCCAAAGATCACGCCTAGCATCAAGCCCCAATAATTCACGAAAAACTCTGACATACCAATCAAGATACGAGTGGGGAGTGGAAGATCGACACCAAACCGTGCGAACATGCTAGAAAACTGTGGGATAACCTTAATGTTAAGAATGAACATCGCAATCAAAATGAAGCAGATCACGAATGTTGGGTAACGCATCGCTGTCTTGATTCGCTTGCGAGTCTCCACTTCTTGTTCATAGTATCCAGCTAACTGCAGCAGCGCTTGGTCTAAACGACCCGTATTTTCACCAACACTGATCATCGATACAAACAGCGAGCTAAATACCTTAGGATGCATTTGCATCGATGCCGCTAACCCACGACCATTGGTTAGCTCAGCAACCACTTCTTCTAAAGCTGCTTTCAACTGTTTGTTTTCACAATTTTGAGTCAGACCTTTCATCGACCTCAGAAGCGGCACGCCCGCTTTGGTTAGACTGTATAATTGTCGACAGAACAGAACCAAGACCTCAAGAGGAACATTGGGTGAAAACAGGCTAGATATATCCATATCTAATACTGAATCACCACTTCTCCCCAACTTAATTGAGGTTGGAATGATCCCCTTGCTCATCAAGCTTTCAGCGGCAAGATCTTCGTTATTCGCATCTAATTGACCGGTAACCTGGCTACCATCCGAACTGCGACCTACATAACGATACGTTGGCATATCACTCTACCCCTACAGATAAATTGGGTCAGTGGCACCGGAAGCATCCCCTTCACCAAGGTACATTATCTCATCGAGACTCACGACACCTTGCAGAGCCAGTTCCATCGCAGAAGCCAATAACGGTTTGTAGTTTTCAGACTGCCTAGCTGTTTGAGCAAAACCGACCGCATCATTCGCTCTAAGCGCATCCATCATGTTTTGTTCTAGCTCTAACATTTCAAACACCCCAATACGCCCACGATAGCCGGTTAAGTTACAGTTCTGGCAACCACGACCTTTCACAAATGGCACACCCACTTGGTTGGGGAAACGGACGCTCAACCATTGCTTGCGAGGTTCATCCAATTCATCTTCAACTATACAGTCAGTACATACTTTACGAACCAATCGCTGCGCCACTACCGCTCGCACAGCGCTCGCTACCAAGTAACCTGGAGCGCCCATATCCATCATACGCAGTGCGCTGTCTACCGCATCATTGGTGTGCAGCGTACTTAATACTAAGTGACCCGTCAGTGCGGCTCTCAATCCAATCTCAACCGTTTCGTGGTCACGCATCTCACCAATAAGAATGATATCGGGATCCTGACGCAGGAAAGTTCTCAATATAGTAGAGAAGTCGAGATTAATCTTAGGGTTAACCTGAACTTGGTTCACACGCGGAAGTCGGTATTCCACCGGGTCTTCCGCAGTAATGATCTTTTTACCCGGTTCGTTTAATTCGCTTAACGCACCGTACAAGGTCGTGGTTTTACCTGAACCTGTCGGCCCAGTAACCAAGATCATCCCATGTGGACGGCGTAATTGTTGACGAAGACGAACCAGCAGATCGCTCGGTATACCCGACGCTTCTAATTTACGTAAACCGGCTGATTGGTTAAGCAGACGCATCACCACAGACTCACCGTGCTGCACTGGCATAGTCGACATACGAATATCGACAGATTGGCCTTTCGCGCGAATATTGAAACGGCCGTCTTGAGGAAGACGTTTCTCTGAGATATCAAGGTTTGCCATCAGCTTCAAACGCAGAACCAGGGCAGACGCAATATTAACTTCATTCAACAATGTTTCATGCAGCACACCATCAATACGCTGACGAAGACGCAATACGTTTGAATCGGGCTCAATATGGATATCAGAAGCACCAACTTGGATTGCATCTTCAAATAACGAATTGATAAGCTTAACGACCGTAACTTCGTCACTGTCTTCACCTGCTATATCAAAATCAAAGGCATCATTAACTTGGTGCTCGGCATGCAGTTGCTCAGCGAAAGAGGCGATTTCTTTGGTTCGACGATAATAGCGGTCAAAGCCATCAACGAGTTGTCTTTCTTTAGCGACCACAAATTCTAGAGCATAATCGCCGAGTTGACCGAGCAACGATTCTTGTGCAAACAGATCGGCAGGGTCACTCATTGCAACACGCAAAGTGTCACCTTGGCGTCCAATCACCAATGCGCGAAGGCGACGAGCATGTACTTCGGGTAAAAGCTGTACCGCTTCTACATCGACGTTGGCTCGGCTTAAATCAATAAGAGGAATCGCTAGCTGTTGTGATAGGAAGCTCAACATCTGTTGCTCTGATAAGAAGCCAAGCTCAATCAGTGCATCACCTAGCTTACGTCCGGTACTTTTCTGAGCCGCTAGAGCTTGTTCTACTTGAGACTCGGTAATAATGCCTTCTTCAACAAGCAAATCACCCAATCGCTTTCTTAGTCTAATTTGCATCGTCGTGCTCCTCTAAGGCATCGAGTATTTTTAATCGATCTCGCACAAAACTTTGCGATTGAGATGAGATTCCTACTCGAGTTAAAGCGCCTTGGTATGACTCTTTTGCAGCCGTAAAATCAAGCTGACGTTCCTGTTGAATGGCCAGACCGAGCCACCAGCGAGCATTATCAGAATCAACATCGACCAACTTTTTGTAACTCTCTAATGCAATCTCTTCTTGCTGCGATTTTTGGCTCAACGCCGCACGCATGGCTAGATAATCTTTGGTTGGGTTTGGCGGTAAATGGACTAATGGACTCAATGCCGCTTCCGCTTGGTTCGCTTTGACAAGCAATGTTGATAAGCCTAAACGCAGCTTTTCACTATTGATATTAAGTTTGATACCCGACTGAAAAAGTTCGTAAGCCTTACGAGTATCACCTTTCCCAAAATAGAGAATCGCGAGTTTCTGGCGAACGTCCTCATTTCTAGGGGCATATCGAAGAGCTTCGGTATAACCTTTCAAGGCACCAGTAAGATCGTTCGCATCAAGCGCTTTCTGAGCACGACCTTGTGCATTGGCTGATAGTTGATCAGACGTTAGCTCCACCTGCTCAATCAACATTCCATTATTTTCTGAACCTTCAGAAATGGCGACTTCGCCAGAGATAGAAACAGGCTCTTTTTTTGTCACACTAGCCACGTATATGGGCTCGGGAATTTTAATTTTATTCCCTTTAGGTGCACTGGTCGTGTTAAGTACCGCTTTACGAGGAGTTACAATCGTTGAATCAGACGAGACTGACTTAGCTTTTACATTGTTTGACGTAGCGACATGCTCTACAGAACGCTCAGGTACGTCTAACGTGACTAATTTCTTGGTTGGCGACGAGATAGGCTGCGCAATTACATTCTGTATTTCGCCCGAACTATCAATGACAGAAACCTCAATCTGCGCGTCTCTTGTAGAGATTGAATTGCCGACAGCAGGACCTTGCGATATCGCCCAACCGCCCATGGCTAAGCTGAGTGTAAAGCCCGCAGCAACCCATACTAATGGAGAGCGTGTTTTGACTTTTGGTACTACTGCAGCTTCAATCGAAGTCGCTGATTTTTTCTTTGCCAATTCAGACAACGCGCTATTAATGACGCTCATAATTAATTCCAACCCCACAGTATTGGCGTTTTAAATTTAGGCTTACATACATCGTAAGTTTCATGCATGGCTGAAAACAGGTGCTGGTTGTCGATACTTTTTTTATCTTCACTGAAAGAGAGCAAAAGTGCCTTATGACATAGTTGATTTATCAACCTTGGAATACCTAACGATGAGCGACAAATCGCCTTTTTTTGATTCAAGCTGAACAACTCTGAGTTGCCACCAGATTTAGCAATCCGGTTATCAATATACGCTACCGTTTCATCGAGATTGAGCGGCCTCA
Organism: Vibrio sp. PSi01; assembly: GCF_054960695.1. NCBI lineage: Bacteria > Pseudomonadati > Pseudomonadota > Gammaproteobacteria > Vibrionales > Vibrionaceae > Vibrio > Vibrio sp. PSi01. The sequence continues at coordinate 23,180 of NZ_JBHNYN010000021.1, read as the reverse complement.
GTGTTGAACTGAATGTGATTCTCTGTCGAAACTGCCGGAGGTGGTAAGCCTCTAACCTGACATCCAGTTCAGGCTGTCCGAGTAACACTATCTGAAGTAATTTTTTATCTTCAGTTTCAAGATTACCAAACAACCTTAATGTTTCGAGCGCTTCATCCGATAGCGCTTGAGCCTCATCAAGAATGGCGACGACTCTTAAGCCTGAGTTGTGTAATTCAATTAACTTGTGCTGGATGTTATCAACTAAGGTTGCTGGATTATCGATAGTCAAACCTAGCTCTTTGGCGACGGCTTGACGCAGGTCTGCACCAGACAAAACAGGGTTTGGCAGGTAGATTAACGCCGTACAATCCTTTAAATGATTAACCAGCATCCGACAAACCATGGTTTTTCCCGTACCGACTTCGCCAGTGACTTTGATTACGCCCTCTCCCATATCTAACGCCGAGATGACCGTTTGAATCGCCTCAAAATGAGGCGCCAAACCATAAAAGAAATCGGTATTCGGCGTTAACGTAAATGGCAGTTGTTCAAAACCAAAGTGAGCTTGATACATATGACGACCTAGCTTAGTAAAAAACAGCCAATCTACATTGAGAAAGTAAGTATTTACTCTTCATCAGGGAACCACTCTTGAAGAAGATCACGAGAACGCTCCAACTCAGTTTGCCAAGTATTCACACCCACGATCGTGGGTTTTAGCAAGATCACGAGCTCAGTTTTTTGCGTTAACTGATTGGTATTGCGGAACAAATGCCCTAAGGCTGGAATATCACCCAGGAATGGAACTTTAGACGTCACATCACTGGTATTTGATTTCATTAACCCGCCAATCACAACCACATCGCCATCTTTTGCGCGAATCACTGAGTCAGACTCTCGAATAGAGCTTTTCGCTAAAGGAAGTTGCACCAAACCTGTCGTTGAACCTAAATTGAGCTCTTTCACTTCTTCCTCGACCTCAATAACGGCAGGGTGAACATGTAAAAATACGCCCCCTTTGTCATCTATCTGAGGAGTTACATCCAAAGAGATACCAGAGAAAAAGGGAGTGAGCTCAACTTCAGGAGCCACATTCGCGTTATCACCACTACCGACTGAGCTTGATAAATCTGTTACGTAATACTCATCGGTTCCCACTTTGATAACTGCTTTTTGGTTGTTCGCAGCCGTTACTCGCGGGCTCGATAGAACGTTAAGGTCACCTTGAGTATCCATAAAGCTCAAAACCGCTTCGAAGCTACCATCAGAGATCGTGACATTAGTTTGCCCACCGAGTAGAGAACTGATCGCATCTAACGGCGGTAGAGTACTTGTAGGGCGGTCAATAACAACACCACCGCTACCAATAGATTTAGATAGATTCGACCAGCTAATACCTTGTTGGTAACCATCACTCAAGGTCACTTCCATGATTTTGGCTTCCAAGATAACTTGGCGCTGCAAACGCTTCTGAGAAATGCCTAAGAACTCACGAACTTCACGAATTTCGTCAGGGTAAGCTCGAACCGTAATCACACTCGCTTGCGGGGTTACCACAACGCTTTGCCCGTCACCTGAACCAATAAGGTGAGCAACTGCTGCTTCAAGTTGTGGCCAAAAATCGCTTTCAGAGGTCGTTTCAATCTCTGTACCACCGTTCGATGTCGAGTTCGAAGAATTAGAAGAATTGGAGGAGTTGGATGAATTAGAGTCTGAACTTGATGAGCTTGACGAGCTGTTATCTGAATTCGAGATCGTTCCAGTGGTGATAGTCGTCAATGATCGACCTGCACGCTTAACTTGCAAGTAATCGACAGGAATCGTTACGGTGCGAAGACCAGCAGGATAAACTTGAATCACTTTGCCACGCTTTTCGATATCGTAGCCATACATATCCTGAGCAACAGCCAGTACTTCGTCTAGTGTCACGTCCGTTAGATTAAGCGTAAGGTTTCCTGACACGCCAGGGTGAATGGCCGCACTATACTCAGTACCTTTCACTAAGCTGGCAAAGAAGGTTCTCGCTTCAACGCCTTTTGCTTGAATACGAAAGCGCTTAACGGTTTCCGTCCCCGGAGACATGGAGTCAGAATTAAGCTGAGGCATAAGGTCATCTTGAACCGACGAAGGCAGTTCATGAAGTGCTCGACTATTGGCTTCATTAATGGATTCGTTCAAAGACTCTTTAATCTCAACAGGATCTCTGTGTCCCATCGAACAGCCGACTAAAGATGACACTAGAATTGCTACTACAAGTTTACGCATGTCTTCACTCAAACCTTAATTATTCTTAACATCTAAAGAGAACATCTCTAATTTCCACTGCTTAGAGCTTCTCTGCAGAGTGACGTATTCTGGATCTATGTTTTTCACTCGGTACCCTCTGATCGTTTCTCCTTGACCTAAAATCTGACCATTCATAATCGCATAGCAAGGCGTATCACCTTTACAAACGATGCTTTCTAGGGACGGTAGGCGATAGCGAGTTGGCGCCTTTTTAGCAGGCGCGGCTTTTTGTTCAGGAGTAAGCCAACCTAATGGTGCCGTTGGATCTTGCTCTGCCCAAACCACTGAGCTACTTAAAAGTAGGGACAACAATAGAGTTCTAACCACCGATAAACTCCTGTCTAGTACCAAGTGTGTAAACCTCAAATACGAGTCGAGCTTTAGGGTACTCTTCAACTGAGTATTTAAATGTTCGCCAGTAATAGCTAACAGGAAGAGATTCAAGGGCTTGAAGGTAAGCAGAAATATCAAAATAGCTGCCCGTCAATTCCATTCTCACAGGATGAAGAAAGTAACCTGAATATTCACTAGTCTCTTTATTGTTCGAAATCGCTTCTGGTTTTAATGACTCTAGCGACTCAAGCTTTAGCCCACTACCAGCGTTAAGAACGCTCTCCAGTAACTGCGACATTTGAGAAGGCGTGATCAACCCATCGACAATCTGCGAAAGCTGAAGTGAAAGGTCTTGGCTTTCAACAAGTAGCTTTTTGTACTCGATGTTGATTTCTTTATCTGGGTTTTTATTGAGCTTAGCTTGCAGAACGAGTAGCTCACCCTGCTGTCTTTGATTTGATTGAGTCAGGCTCATCGTCTTAGCATTTTTGGCTTGTAAGTCGAGATACGCAGGTTCAACCAACAAGGTGAACAACAGCATGGATAGCCCAACAAAACCACACACGAAAAGTAGCCATTTTTCTCTTTGGCTTAATGCAAGAAACTTATCGTTAAGCTGGTTCCACTGTTGCATTATTTACTCTCCCTGCGAGTACTTAATTCAAACGTCACCACATCTTGCTCATTGCGACCTATTTTAAGTTTTTCAAAGGCACGCCCGACTAAATTAAGCTCTGTTTTAAATTGACCAATCCAATTCGGAACAACATTGGCGTTACGAGCTAAGCCACTGAGGTCTAAAGTATCGTGCGTCATATAAATATGCGAAAGCGATATGTCATTTCGGCCTAATTTAGCTAAGGAGTTCATGACGCCAGAATACCCGACTTGTTGTGATTCGTCGTATTGCCCGACCGCCTTCAATGCCTCTTTTTTGGCCTGAGTCTCACGTTTGAGACGCGCAACAGCGGCCACTTTCTCTGGAGACGGTTTGTGTTGAGTTAACTTACTATTCAATTGGTTAACTTGCTTGTTAAGTCGGTTCGAGTCATGTTGCAGAGCTGTTAGTTCTTTATCTAGATTAGAAACTTGATACTGCATTACAAAGTAACCACCCAGCAGCAAAACACAAACTAGCCCCCAAATCGCAACAACATTTGTCAGCGTAAAATATTCTTTTTTAGGCTTGAGGTGTTCAGGGTAAAGATTAACATTAAAAGTATCTTTTTCAGCTGCGAGTTTAACCAACAAACTCTCTGAATTATCACGTTCACCTTCCACCAACAACGAAACTGTCGAGCTCAGTGTGTTATTTAACGCACTTTGTAATTCAGTCTCGTCTTCCTCATCACAGCAGATTTTTAACTGATGAAGTTGAGTACCTTTGATTTGAGAAGAAAGATAATCAATTGAGCGTTGCAACTCTAAAGCAAGGCCATCTAACTGAAGAACACTTGATGCAACACCGGTTAAAGGAGGGACAACGCTACGGATCGTTCTTTGGAAACAAACCGTATTTTCAACAAACGCACCAAGCTTAAAATGTGAATTGGAGCTACGTTGTAAAAGGATAAAATTAGAAAGCTCACCTGCGCTATAACCCCAGATTTCATCTTCAGGGGCAACGCCTTTAAGTTCCACTTGCGCTGATTGAGTAATGTTTACAAGCTTATTTAACAGCTTTTTAGGCAAAACATACACTTGTAGCTTATTCGAAGTAGGTAAGGCTACCGCACTCGCCGTAATCTCAGTCACCCTTTCAGATACAAGATCTTTCAGTAAAAATGGCAGTGCAACCGACCACTCGTTCTCTGGAATGTCCGGTTTATCAATTTGGTAGGTTTGGTAGTAGTTAGCACAAACTATCAACTGCAGGCTATTACTGGTAAATGCCTCACTGCTAAGCGATTTCTTTAGTGCACTCTCCCAATCCCCGTTAACCACAGGGGTGTTGGTTACTTGAGATTCTTGATCTGCCGATGAAATATAAATGGCATTGTTGCCTAACATAACAACCTGAGAGCTGCCTTTGTTATTCGTTGGCTTTATCTTGTCTAAAATCGCTTTAAAATTCATGCTTAACTACTACTCTTACGCCATCGATTTCTTCGACCAACTTTTACCACGGATTCAGCTTTCACTGTCTTTTCACCTTGATTAGGCAAAGGGATAATTTGTTGCTCTTCGTCAAAATATCTCCCTTGATAGCCGTTAATACCTAACTCTATCAAGGTATTCTTTTCTTGTTTTGTCTCGACCCCTACGGCAATAACTTGAGTTGGGGAGTCGCCACATGCCCCTATTAAACTACGGACAAACAGCTGATTCTCATGCCTTTGATCGATTTTCTTTATCAGGCTTCGATGAAGCTTAATAAAATTGACCTTTAAATCTTTGATGTAGTGAGTGCTAACAATGGTTCGCCCAGCTTGGCCAACGATAATTTTACACCCTAGCCCTTTCAACATCTTTGCGACTGGTCTCATATAATCAAGATGAGCAATCAAGTGCCCTTCAGGGAACTCAAAGGCCAATTGAGAACGGTGCTGAGCCGAGAGCTGCAACAACTCACTTCTAAACCACTTAAAATGCTGTTTACTGGCAAACGGGGTGACATTCAAATTCACCGAATAGTTGGTAGGTTTTGTTGATTCTTTCAGTGATGTTAACAGTACTTTCAGAACCGATTGATCCATTTGAGCTTGATAGCCCACTTGCTCTACCGCGGGCATAAACCGAGACGATTTCAGTAAACCTTTGTCTGGATCTTGAATCCGAACAAATATTTCTCTATGTAATTCATCAGCTTGACCTGATTCCGGTATAAGATAACATCGCTGAGCAAAGATTACTAAATTTTCAGGGAGTAGAGCTTTATCAAGTAGTGTTCTCCACCGAACGCTGCCTCTATCAAGCTCATTTTTGTTCTGTTTAGGGTAGCGGCTCCAGTTATTGATACGTTCCAACTGAGCACTCTTTAATGCGGTTTCCGTTTCATCCATGATCTTGCTATGGCGCTCACCTTCGGTATACATGGTCACACCGATATGACACCAATTGTCAGGTTCCAAAGGCTCAGGTGGCGTTAACTTATCTAACTGCCTTAAACATTGAGCCGCCAAGGTCGCAATATCCTTTGCTCCCTGATGAGGAATAAACACCGCAAAGTCAGCTTCGTAATAACGAGAAAAAATGACATCAGGATAACGCTGAACAATATTCGATAATACTTCACCGACTTCAATAATAAAGCTGTCAGTGGTTTGCTTGTCATTAGCGTCACAAACTTGCTCCCACTCGTCGATACGTATTAGTAATACGCCACCTCGAGCACCGCTTTCATGTAAGGCTGATTCAAGTTTGTTATCAAAGAGTACTCGATTGGCTGTGCCTGTGAGTTTATCTAGAAAAGTATGAGTACGGATAAAGGTATCAAAGCGGCTTCTTTCTTGACGAGCATCTTTCAGCTCTTCTATCAATACATCTAAGGCTTCGCTTGCAGTATACGGCCATTCTCGCTCATCGCCTTTTGCATGAGCTTCAACTTGCCCCGCAAGGATCATTCGGCCTCGCTCTTCGAGCATTTCGGATCCCATCAATTGCTCTTTTAGCCATCGGACACCACGAATCAGACAGAAAATAATCAAAGCAACGGCTAAAGTAATCGACCACATAGCCTCCATTGAATAGCTATAACCAATGTAAGGCGGAAGTGCTTTAAATTCGATTCGATAGCCTTCATTTCGCTCTAAAACAAAACTTCTTTCATAGAGACGACTAGGATCGATTTGCGGGGAGGTATCTTTAAAGCGATAAACGATGCCAGTCCTGTTCGAGAGTTTCATCTCAACAATATTGCTCGCTTGTAACATCTTAGGCATCCAACGCTGCATCGAATACGCGGCGTCCGGGTCTTCCATCTCTTTATCTACAACATCGACAATACCAACCAAATAATGGTCTAAATATTCTTGCCCAATACGCTTAAAAGAAAGTGTGCCACCGATAAAAAGAATGAACATCGCACTGATAACTATCACGGTGACAAATGCCACTAAGCGAGTGCTCAATTTTAGTGTGGGGGTATATCTCATGAATAACGAAATCCTTTTCAACTCACATTATACCGTATTGCTACTTATACTATAAATTGACGTTGTAAATAAAGCGTTAAGAATTGTAGGTAACAAAAAGCCGCGATAAACGCGGCTTTTTCCAATTTAATACTGTCTTTATAATATATTAAAAACAGGGTCTAAAATGGGATGTCATCATCAAAATCCATCGGTGGCTCATTATATTGAGGTTGAGCCTGCTGAGGAGCTTGTTGAGGTGCTTTCGGCTGCTGTTGAGCAGGAGCACTGTATTGTTGTTGCTGCTGTTGTGGTTGCTGTGGTTGACCCCAACCACCTTGCTGTTGGTTACCCATACCACCTTGAGCAGGAGCACCGCCTTGAGCACGGCCACCAAGCATTTGCATTACACCGTTGAAGCCTTGAACAACCACTTCAGTTGTGTAGCGATCTTGACCGCTTTGATCTTGCCATTTACGAGTCTGAAGTTGACCTTCAATGTAAACTTGAGAACCTTTACGTAGGTACTCACCAGCAACTTCCGCCAGCTTGCCAAACAGAGCAACACGGTGCCATTCTGTTTTTTCACGCTGTTCGCCAGTTGCTTTGTCACGCCATGACTCTGACGTTGCAATGGTAATGTTCGCTACTGCGCCGCCATTCGGCATGTAACGAATTTCAGGGTCATTACCTAGGTTACCCACTAATATAACTTTGTTAACTCCACGGCTAGCCATGATTTGCTCCGTCTAAATTCATAGTCTCAGAAAATTTTAGCGCACAAGAATAGCATGCTTTTCTACAGTGATAAATCGCATTCCTATTCTCGCTCTTATACAAAGAATAAAAACGTAACAAATCATGATATTCAGAGCGATGTTGCTTTTTTCTCCACTGACAAACCACTCATTTACTTTGATCATTGATATTCAACGCAAGACACAACCAAGGCGCTAGAGAAGCAATGGCGTGCATGACAACGTGAAATCTAATTCTACCCTTACAAGGATTATCAATGAGAAAATCTCGATATGCTCGCACTTTACACTTTCTGTGCATAGATCCAAGCGAGACTCACCTACACGTAAAAGAGATAGAAAAGCACCTAATTATCCCACTCTACAAGATGACAGCGGGCGACTTGATGCTTTTCGATAGAAAGCAAAGTAATCGTATCTTACTCATCGACTACAAAGAGGTGCCACAGTTAATCGTTGTTTTCCCTAACTTACCCGTCATGTGGAAAAACAATGAGATCATCTTGTTCAATGTACCTCAACAGCTCCCTACCTCGGAGTTGCTCACTTTCGGCGTATTAAAAGGGCTATTTTATGACTCCGAACAAAAAGTGAAAATAGCAAAGGGGATTCAACAGGTCATTAATGGTGATAATTGGTTACCACGAAAAGTAACCAATCAACTGCTTTTTTATTACCGTAATATGGTGAACACCAACACGACACCCACCAATGTAGATTTGACGATCAGAGAAATCCAAGTGATCCGTTGCCTTCAATCAGGGTCATCCAACACTCAAATAGCCGATGATTTATTTATTAGCGAGTTCACCGTAAAGTCACACCTTTATCAGATTTTCCGTAAGTTAGCGGTTAAGAATAGAGTCCAAGCTATCGCATGGGCTAATCAGAACTTACTTGCATAATTGATCCGCCTCTTAAACTGAGGATAATTTTGAGGAAAACTCTAGTAAACCATACGTATTGTTGCTGAATTTTCGACATAACTTATGCTAGAGTTGCCCTCAGAAATATCAGCCACTCAGGTTGAATCAATAATTATTATAGATAAAGGGTCTTATCATGATCAAAAAGTGCCTTTTCCCGGCAGCTGGCTACGGTACACGCTTCTTACCTGCAACTAAGTCAATGCCTAAAGAGATGATGCCTGTTGTAAACAAGCCTCTAATTGAATACGGCGTTGAAGAAGCTATCGAAGCTGGTATGGACGGTATGTGTATTGTTACCGGTCGTGGTAAGCATTCTCTGATGGATCACTTCGATAAAAACTACGAACTCGAACATCAGATCAGCGGCACGAATAAAGAAGACTTGTTGATCAATATCCGTGAAACAATTGAAGCGGCAAACTTCACTTACATTCGCCAACGTGAAATGAAAGGTCTAGGTCATGCTATCTTGACTGGTCGCGAGCTTGTGGGTGATGAACCGTTTGCAGTCGTGCTTGCTGATGACCTTTGTGTGAACGAACAACAAGGTGTGTTGGCTCAAATGGTTGCACTGTACAAACAGTTCCGTTGTTCAATCGTTGCTGTTCAAGAAGTGCCAGAAAACGAAACGCACAAATACGGTGTTATCTCTGGTGAAATGATTAAAGATGATCTTTTCCGTGTTGACGACATGGTTGAGAAGCCAGAACCAGGTACTGCACCAAGTAATCTAGCGATCATTGGCCGTTACATTCTGACTCCAGACATCTTTGAACTTATCGAGCAGACTGAACCAGGTAAAGGTGGCGAAATCCAGATTACCGATGCATTGTTAAAACAAGCCAAAGCAGGCTGTGTATTAGCATACAAATTTAAAGGCCAACGCTTTGACTGCGGTAGTGTAGAAGGCTATATCGAAGCAACAAATTACTGCTTTGAAAATCTATACAAAAAAGACCAGCAACAAATCGAACTAGGTAAGCACTCAACAACAAAAGAAGCTTAATCGCTAGTTTTGGCATACTAACTAATGATACGTAGCGATGAGTTAGTCGCGTAATAAATGATTTAAAGGGTGACTCGAAAGCGTCACCCTTTTTTTTGTTTACTGTTTTTTTATCCAGTAAAACTTTGCACAAATCTCACTCTATGTAATACTTTAGCCACTTAAAATTACATGGTCTATTGAGATGGATAAAATAGAAATCAGAGGCGCTCGCACGCATAACCTCAAAGACGTCAACCTAACCATTCCCCGAGATAAGCTCATTGTTATCACAGGATTATCTGGTTCAGGAAAGTCGTCACTTGCGTTTGATACCCTTTATGCCGAGGGGCAGCGTCGCTATGTTGAGTCTTTGTCAGCCTATGCTCGTCAATTTCTATCCCTTATGGAAAAGCCTGATGTTGACCACATTGAAGGTTTGTCTCCTGCTATCTCAATAGAACAAAAGTCAACCTCTCACAACCCCCGCTCAACCGTGGGTACAATCACCGAGGTTTATGATTACTTAAGACTGCTCTACGCACGAGTAGGTGAACCACGCTGCCCAGATCACAATACTCCTTTGGCTGCACAAACCATCAGTCAAATGGTCGATAAGGTGTTAGAACTGCCTGAAGGCTCGAAGATGATGCTAATGGCACCCATCGTCAAAGAGCGCAAAGGTGAGCACGTTAAAACACTTGAGAATTTAGCCGCTCAAGGTTTTATCCGCGCTCGAATTGATGGGGAAACCTGTGACTTATCCGATCCGCCAACCCTCGAGTTGCATAAAAAGCACACCATAGAAGTCGTCGTTGATAGGTTCAAGGTTCGTCCTGATCTTCAGCAACGACTTGCTGAATCCTTCGAAACGACATTAGAGCTTTCTGGTGGCATTGCAGTTGTCGGTTGGATGGATGAAACAGAACAAGAAGAGATTGTGTTCTCTGCAAATTTCGCTTGCCCTAAGTGTGGCTATAGCATGCAGGAGCTTGAGCCTCGCCTGTTCTCATTCAATAACCCAGCAGGTGCTTGTGGTACGTGTGATGGACTTGGGGTTCAACAATATTTCGATCCAAGTCGGGTGATTTTGGATGACAATCTGAGCATTGCTGAAGGCGCAATTAAAGGTTGGGATCAAAAGAACTATTACTATTTCCAAATGTTGACGTCACTATCAGAGCATTATGGTTTTGATCTTTATTCTCCATTTAATTCTCTGCCAAAGAAAACTCAAGAGATCATCCTGAAAGGCTCTGGCCGCACAGAAGTAGAATTCAAATACATCAATGATCGTGGTGACATTCGAGTTAAGCGTCATCCATTTGAAGGCATTCTCAACACTTTAGAACGTCGTTATCACGACACCGAGTCAAGCGCTGTGCGTGAAGACTTAGCTAAATATATTTCGACAAAATCTTGTTCTAGCTGTAACGGCACTCGTTTGAGATTAGAAGCAAGAAACGTCTTTATTGGTGACACCACACTGCCTGAAATCGTTGAGCTCAGCATTGCCGATGCACTGCAATTTTTCCAAGAATTGAAGCTAGACGGTCAACGTGGACAAATCGCAGATAAAGTGATGAAAGAGATCAATGACCGACTGCATTTCTTAGTTAATGTCGGTTTGAATTATCTCAACCTATCACGCAGTGCAGAAACGTTATCTGGCGGAGAAGCACAACGGATCCGCTTAGCAAGCCAAATAGGCGCAGGCTTGGTTGGTGTTATGTACGTACTCGATGAACCATCGATTGGTCTCCACCAGCGCGATAATGAACGCCTACTTCAAACTTTGGTTCACCTAAGAGACTTAGGCAATACCGTACTTGTCGTTGAGCATGATGAAGATGCGATTCGCTGCGCTGACCATGTTATTGATATCGGTCCAGGTGCCGGGGTTCACGGCGGTCATGTGGTTGCTGAAGGGACAATGCAAGATATTCTCGATAACCCAGAATCATTAACTGGGCAATATCTGAGCGGTGTAAAAGAAATTGCTATACCAACAGAAAGAACACCTATCGACAGAAAGAAGGTCGTTGAGATAGTCGGGGCGACAGGTAATAACCTCAAAAATATCACGGCAACCATTCCAGTCGGTTTGTTTAGCTGTATCACAGGCGTATCAGGTTCCGGTAAATCTACGCTAATCAACGATACCTTTTTTAAGATCGCTCATACCCAACTCAATGGTGCGACGACAGCCGTAGCTGCGCCGCATAAGAAGCTCAAAGGGCTAGAACATTTTGATAAGGTGATTGATATTGATCAGAGCCCTATCGGTCGTACACCAAGATCAAACCCTGCTACTTATACTGGGATCTTTACTCCGATCCGTGAGTTATTTGCGGGTACACAAGAGTCGCGATCTCGTGGCTATAAACCAGGACGATTCAGTTTTAACGTTCGTGGTGGTCGCTGTGAAGCGTGTCAGGGAGACGGTGTGATCAAAGTAGAGATGCACTTCTTGCCAGATGTGTATGTGCCGTGTGATGTGTGTAAAGGTAAGCGTTATAACCGTGAAACTTTAGAAGTTCGCTACAAAGGCAAAACCATTGACGAAGTTCTAGAGATGACCGTAGAAGATGCGCGCGAATACTTCAACCCTGTTCCTGTGATTGCTCGTAAGCTACAAACCTTAATGGATGTTGGTCTTTCTTACATCCGTCTTGGGCAAGCAGCAACAACCTTATCCGGCGGTGAAGCACAACGTATCAAACTCGCACGTGAGCTATCTAAACGAGATACAGGAAAAACCTTATACATTCTAGATGAACCAACTACTGGCCTTCATTTCCATGATATTCAACAGCTACTCACGGTTCTACACAGGCTGCGTGATCACGGAAATACGGTTGTTGTGATTGAACACAACCTAGATGTCGTCAAAACCGCAGATTGGATATTAGATTTAGGCCCTGAAGGTGGTCAAGGTGGTGGTGAGATTGTTGCAGAGGGTACACCTGAAGATGTGGCGTTAGTCGAAGGTTCACACACTGCTCGCTTCCTTAAGCCTATGTTAAATTTGAAGTAGGTGTAAAATAGCGCCCTGCGGGCAGACAGAAAAATGTTAAAGTAACAGAGCTTGTTTCAAAAGGAACAAGCTCTGTTTTTATAAGGTTAGGGATTTATGGCAACAATACATACTAGCGGTACCCAGCTAGAAAATCAGATAACTCAGCTACCACTCAATAAAGCCTTTCTTGCTTCTTTAGCTGTCGTATTCTTATTAGCTATGCATTTTTTCATGCCGAACCCTGGGGGCTCTGGCCTAGCTTTATCCTTTAACCCTATGACTTGGTTAGCACTAAGCTTTACGTTAGCGATTGGCTTTTATCAGCTAGCGACTAACCGGGTGCTCAAATATTCCAAACTAACCGTTGGTTTACTGGTTAGCTGCATCATACTTACGCTACCCATCTTTTACAGCAACGCATCACCTCAAGGGGCATCAGGGCGCTTGCTTGGATTGTGGGCAGGCTTTGCGTTATTCGTCGTCCTCCAGCAATTTAAATTCAGCAATAAACACAAGCAACGTATATTGTGGTTCATTGTACTCGCTGTCGTCATTCAAGCGTTGTTTGGTTATGTACAATATTTTGCCTTAGAGCCAGGAAACCCATTTGGCTACAACACTGCTGCGAATCGACCTTACGGGATCTTCCAACAACCCAATGTTATGGCCAGCTTCCTAGCCACTGGCTTTGTGCTTTCTGCTTATCTTCTTGCGAGACAACCCGCGAAATATAACCACAAGATTAGCGAGTCGATTTTACTTTATTTAACTCCAACCTTAACCGTACCTCTATTAATTATTATTGCATCACGAACGGGTTGGTTGGCAGCGGTAATAGGGTTGATATGCATTCTGCCTTACCTATACAAATTCTCGACTAAGAAGCGATTTTACGGATGGTGCACATCAGTAGTAGTCGGTATCGCTGTTGCGTTTACGGTTATTAACCTGAGCACAACGGATAGTCTCGCGAGCAAAAGAACCAATTTAGAAAGCCCAAGAGCCTATACCTTTCCACAAGCGTTAGACATGATGATAGAAAAGCCATTTACAGGTTATGGTTACGGGAAGTTTGAACCTGAATACACCTTATATACGGCTCGCCAGCATCAACTTAACTCGAATTATCACCCCGGCCTTCCATCCATGGATCACCCTCACAATGAGTTTCTTTTTTGGGGCGTTGAGGGCGGGATAGTACCAATCATCGGTATCTTGATTGCTGCGGTGCTGGTGATGTCACGTATAGCCAGTTCGGCTAAAGGAACTCGTCTAGTACTGCTCGCGCTATTTATACCCATACTCTTGCATTCTCAGCTCGAGTATCCATTTTACCACTCTGCGATTCACTGGATAACCTTTATCATTTTGATTTACTGGGTTGATCAACGCTCTTCTCGGCACTATCAACAGTCGTTTAGTATCGTCAGTAAAACCCTCTTTAGAGTGTCGAGCTTAGTGATTCCGATCTTGGTGAGCTTCTATATGTTGAGCGCGCTGCATACCAATTATGTGCTGACTCAATTTGAACAATCTAAGCCGAAGAACCCAGATATTCTTAAGCAAGTTACGAATCCCGTAGTATGGAAAGATCGCTATGATTGGGATGTGTACAGCACGTATCTCAACATTGGGCTCTACAAAGCTGATCCGAGTCTTATTCAGCCTTATGTTGATTGGTCTTTGGAAATAATAAAGAGTAAACCAAGACCCGCGTTTTACAGTAACCTAATCCTCGCGTATCAGGGTTTAGGCGATCACAGCAAAGCAGAACAAATTCGGAGCGAAGCAAGCTTCTTATTTCCAAATAGAGATTTTTCAAAAGTTCAGTATAAGAAAATTTCAGCCGCTGAGAACAACGTATCTTCTGCCAAGTGATATTGATGCAGCTAAAGCGGTAGACTTTGGAGGCTTAAGTTAGGCACAAAAAAAGCGCACGATCTCTCGTCGCTTTTTTTTCGAATTTTACGGTTAATTATTCTAATACATCTTTTAGTGCTTTTAAGCACAATGCGACGTTCTCTTTACGAGCGCCATAACCCATTAAACCAATACGCCAAGCCTTCCCTGCCAAAGAACCAAGGCCTGCACCGATTTCAAGATTATACTCTTCTAACAACTGCGTTCTTATTTTGGCTTCATCAATCCCTTCAGGGAAGTAAAGCGCATTCAATTGAGGTAGGCGACTCTCTTCGTCAACCACAAATTTTAACCCCAAAGCTTCTACGCCAGCTTTCAGTTCTTGGTGCATCGCATAGTGACGTGACCAAGCGTTGTCTAGGCCTTCATTTTTCAATAAAACCAACGACTCATGCAGAGCATACAGGCTATTCACCGGCGCCGTGTGGTGGTAACTACGCTTACCTTCGCCACTCCAATAACCTAATACTAAACTTTGATCTAGGAACCAGCTTTGCACTGGCGCTTGGCGGGCTTTCATTTTATCAACAGCACGCTGAGAAAAAGTAACCGGAGATAGTCCAGGTACGCAAGATAGACACTTTTGGCTACCCGAATAAACTGCATCAAGCTGCCACTCATCAACTAGTAATGGCACACCACCTAGAGACGTTACTGCATCAACAATCGTTAACGCACCAAACTGACGAGCGATAGCTGAAATAGCTTGAGCATCAGATAACGCTCCGGTTGATGTCTCTGCATGTACAAATGCGACAGCAACAGCATCAGGGTTTTCTGCCAATGCTTGTTCTACCTTTTCAACTGAAACGGGCTTACCCCACTCGTCGTCAACAAGGATGGCTTCGCCACCACAGCGAACCACATTCTCTCGCATACGCTCACCGAAGACACCGTTACGACAAACGATCACCTTTTCACCTGGCTCAATCAAGTTAACAAAACAGGTCTCCATACCCGCACTACCCGGAGCAGAAACGGCAATCGTAAATTCGTTTTCAGTCTGGAAAGCGTATTTAAGAAGCTGTTTCAGTTCATCCATCATCGCGATAAATAACGGGTCGAGGTGACCAATGGTTGGGCGGCTTAAGGCCTGTAAGACTTGAGGCGAAATGTCTGAAGGACCCGGTCCCATTAACGTTCGGTGCGGTGGATAAAAGCTATCAATAGCAGTAGTGAGTGTTAAATTAGACATGTACATCCCTTACGTTAATGTTGTGAACAATCCACCCTAAAGCAAATTGATTACCTCAGCAATTAGCCATAAGTATTGAGGTCACACCACTGTCACATAATTGTTAAAATTATTTTTTAAATATCTCCAGTTACGGATTGACATTGTTACCGCAAACACGTTCAATGAAATGGCTATCTAGCAGAAGAGGAGCACTGCCCAGGCAGATGTTTTGTGGAACCGCATTTCCAATACAAAACATTAAGGGGGAGCAGTGCCGAGATAATAAAAGGATGCAGGACCTTTATTATCGGTTGAGCGGGCTGAATCCCGGCAACTGTCGCCATTTCTATATGGTGAGGAGCTTCTGAGGTTACTATTCTAATAATTCCTCTCTTTTTGCTCTAAATACTCTCTTCGAAAAACATCGGACGTTGGATTACCCAACCGTAATTTTATTTTAGGAAGTCGTGGGAGATATATCGTGAGTGCATCTAATGTAGCTGGTTCTTTTAATGTCGCTAAGTTTGGTGGAACAAGTGTTGCCAACTTTGAAGCAATGAGCCGTTGTGCTGCTATTATTGAAAATAACTCGAATACGAAACTGGTCGTGAGCAGTGCATGCTCTGGCGTTACCAACCTACTCGTTGAACTCGCGAATGGGGTTCAAGACAAAGCTCGTCGTCAGGATTTGATGACGCAACTGACTGACATTCATAACGCAATTCTCGATCAGCTAGCTGATCCAATCAGTATCGAAAAAGACGTACATTGTATTCTCGATGATATTGCGAGCGCCGCAGAAGCTGCATCATTTCAAGCCAGCACTAAATTGACAGATCACCTTGTCGCATGTGGTGAGCTGATGTCGACACACATTTTGGCTCAGATTATTCGTGAACGAGGTACACCAGCCGTTCGTTTTGATATCAGAGAAGTGATGCGCACTAATGGTGATTTTGGTAAAGCAGAACCACAACTTGAAGATATTTCAGCCCTAGCAAAAGAGAAGCTTATACCACTTTGCCAACAGCAAGTTGTGGTTACTCAAGGTTTTATCGGTGCAGATAGCGAAGGTAACACCACGACTTTAGGCCGTGGTGGCAGCGATTATTCCGCCGCGCTGATCGCCGAATCAGTACAGGCAATGGGGTTGGAAATCTGGACAGATGTTCCGGGTATTTACACGACAGATCCACGCATCGCACCGAAAGCATCTCCTATTCCAGAGATCAGTTTTAGCGAAGCATCGGAAATGGCAAACTTTGGTGCGAAGATACTGCACCCTTCAACTCTAGTACCTGCATTGCGCCACCAAATCCCGGTATTTGTCGGCTCTTCTAAAGCACCAGAGTTAGGTGGAACTTGGATTCGCCAAGAAGTTGAAAGCTCACCATTATTCAGAGCACTTGCTCTTCGTTGCAACCAAACGATGGTTACACTTCGCAGTGCAAACATGTTCCATGCTTACGGCTTTTTGGCGAAGGTATTCGAGATCCTTGCTAAACATAAGATCTCAGTCGATCTCATCACGACTTCAGAGATCAGTGTCTCACTGACTCTCGATCAAACAGACACATCAGGTGGCGCTCCTGAGTTACCAGAAGCTGCTCGACTGGAGCTTGAAGAGTTGTGTTCTGTAGATATTGAACACGACCTATGCCTTGTTGCGCTTATTGGCAACAACATGAGTGAAAGTAAAGGCTATGCAAAGCAGGTGTTTGGCACTCTGGAAGATTTCAATCTACGTATGATTTGTTACGGAGCAAGCCCACACAACTTATGCTTCTTGCTAGATGCATCTGTTTCTAAGTTGGCGATCCAAAAACTTCACCAAGAGTTATTTGAATAAGGCGATGGTTAATTAATTGGTTTTAATTAACCAAACCCCAGATACAAAAAGGGTTGCTCTTGAGCAACCCTTTCTCTTTTTTACTTTACGAACCAAAGCTCGTCATAGATTCAAACTAGTTAATGTTTGGACCTAACCACTTCTCAGCTTCCAACATATCCCAGCCCTTACGATCAGCATAGCTTTCTACTTGATCCTGTTGAATCTGTGCAATCGCAAAATATCGCGAATCAGGATGAGAGAAGTACATACCCGACACTGAGGCACCTGGCCACATTGCGTAACTCGTGGTTAGTGACATGTCGATGGCTTTTTCAACGTCCATCAACTCCCACAATGTGCCTTTCTCTGTATGTTCTGGGCAAGCAGGGTAACCCGGAGCTGGACGAATACCTTGGTACTTCTCTCGAATCAAATCGTCGTTAGACAAATCCTCATCAGGCGAGTAACCCCAAATGTCCTTTCTCACTTCTTTGTGTAAATATTCTGCAAACGCTTCAGCCAAACGGTCCGCAACCGCCTGAATCATAATCGCATTGTAATCATCACCATTAGCTTTATATTCATCAGCAAGCTCTCGCTCACCAATACCGCCAGTAACCGCAAAGCCACCAATCCAGTCAGCTTTACCGCTGTCTTTTGGAGCAATGTAATCTGACAAGCAGTAGTTAAAACCTTTTGGCTTCTCGGTTTGCTGGCGAAGATTATGCAGAACCTTCAGCACTTCTGTACGGGATTCATCGGTATACACCTCGATATCATCACCCACACTGTTCGCAGGGAACATGGCACACATACCACGAGCTTCAAGTAACTTCTCTTTCTCTACGCGATCCAACAAATCGTTGGCATCTTTGAATAGTCGTTTAGCTTCATCCCCCACCTCTTCGTGATCAAGGATTGCTGGGTACTTACCAACTAATGACCATGTCATAAAGAACGGAGTCCAGTCGATGTACTGACGCAAAGTCGCTACATCAAAATCACTGAAAATATGAACTCCCGGCTTAGCGGGTGCAGGGGGAGTGTAGGCATCCCAATCGATAGCAACTTTATTGGCACGAGCTTTCTCAAGTGTGACGGGCTTGGTACGAGGTTTTTTACGATTGTGTTGATCTCTAACTCGATCATAATCGATGTTCAACTTCTCAACGAAAGCAGGTTTCAATTCATCAGAGAGTAATGAAGTACAAACGCCTACAGCGCGAGATGCGTTATTGACATAAACAACTGGCTCAGAGTAGTTCTGCTCAATCTTAACCGCAGTGTGTGCTTTAGATGTCGTTGCTCCGCCAATAAGAAGAGGCAGCTTAAAGCCTTGTCTCTCCATCTCTTTGGCAACATGTACCATTTCATCAAGAGAAGGGGTAATCAGACCCGACAAACCAATAATGTCGACATTCTCTTCTTTAGCTACCTTAAGGATTTTTTCACATGAAACCATCACGCCTAAATCGATAATTTCGTAGTTATTACACTGCAAGACAACGCCCACAATGTTTTTGCCAATATCGTGAACATCGCCTTTTACGGTCGCCAGTAAGATTTTTCCGTTAGTCGCACCAACATCTTTAGTTGCATTAATAAATGGTTCTAGATGTGCTACCGCCTGCTTCATAACACGGGCAGATTTCACTACTTGAGGAAGGAACATTTTACCTTCACCAAACAGATCACCAACCACGTTCATACCATCCATTAATGGGCCTTCAATCACCTCAATAGGGCGAGAGGCATTAACGCGAGCTTCTTCGGTATCTTCAACAATAAAATCGGTAATACCTTTCACTAAAGAGTGTTCTAAGCGCTTTTCTACTGGCCAAGTTCGCCATTCTAGAGCTGACTTATCTTCAACTTTACCAACGGCTCGCTCTAGGTACTCGGTTGCAATATCAAGCAAACGTTCTGTCGAATCATCACGACGGTTAAGTACTACATCTTCAACCGCTTCACGTAAATCTTCAGGCACGTTATCGTAAATCTCTAACTGCCCGGCATTTACGATACCCATATCCATACCATTTTTGAAACAGTGGTATAGGAATACTGCGTGGATTGCCTCACGAACGTAGTTATTACCGCGGAACGAGAACGAAACATTCGATACACCACCAGAGATCATTGCATGAGGGAGATCGCGTTTGATATCTCCTACTGCTTCAATAAAATCAACCGCATAATTGTTATGCTCGTCAATGCCCGTCGCAACTGCAAAAATGTTCGGATCGAAAATAATATCTTCAGGTGGGAAACCGACTTCATCAACAAGAATGTTGTAGGCATTGGTACAGATCTCAACTTTACGCTCTCGAGTATCGGCTTGGCCGACTTCATCGAAGGCCATCACAATGACTGCAGCACCATAACGACGAACTAATTTAGCTTGCTCGACAAACTTCTCTTTCCCTTCCTTCAATGAGATAGAGTTAACGATGCCTTTACCCTGAATACATTTCAGACCCGCTTCAATAACTTCCCATTTTGAAGAGTCGACCATGACTGGCACTTTCGAAATCTCTGGCTCAGATGCACATAGATTAAGGAATTTAACCATGCACGCCTCAGCGTCTAGCATCCCTTCATCCATGTTGATATCAATGATTTGTGCACCGTTTTCTACTTGCTCTCGAGCAACACTCAACGCTTCATCGTAAAGCTCTTCTTTAATCAGGCGCTTAAATCGAGCTGAGCCGGTAACGTTAGTACGCTCACCTACGTTCACAAACAGAGATTCTTTGGCGATCGTCAACGGCTCTAACCCCGAAAGACGGCAAGAGACTGGCAAATCGGGTAATTGGCGCGGCATTACACCGTCAACAGCCTCGGCCATCTGGCGAATATGTTCTGGTGTCGTACCACAACAGCCACCAATTAAGTTTAAGAAGCCACTTTCAGCCCATTCCTTAACATGTTCAGCCATATCTTCGGGAGAAAGGTCATACTCGCCAAACGCATTAGGTAAACCGGCGTTAGGGTGAGCAGAAACATAGCTTTCTGAGATACGGGACATCTCACCAACGTACTCTCGCAGTTCATCTGGCCCGAGTGCACAGTTCAATCCAAACGAAATAGGTTTAACATGACGAAGGGCGTTATAGAATGCCTCAGTAGTCTGTCCTGAAAGCGTACGGCCTGATGCATCAGTTATGGTGCCTGAGATCATGACTGGCAATTTAATACCAACTTCTTCAAAAACCGATTCAACAGCAAAAGAACATGCTTTTGCATTTAACGTGTCGAAGATAGTCTCGATAAGAATAAGATCTGAGCCGCCTTTAATAAGTGCTCGTGTCGATTCGGAGTAAGCTTCAACAAGCTCATCAAAGCTAACATTACGGTAGCCTGGATCATTAACATCTGGGGATATAGAACACGTTCGGTTTGTTGGACCTAACACCCCTGCCACAAAGCGAGGTTTATCCGGAGTCTTTGCTGTCCACTCATCAGCAGCTTCACGAGCTAGCTTGGCAGCAGCAAAGTTAATTTCTTCGCTAAGGCTTTCCATATCATAGTCGGCCATAGCAATGGTTGTTGCATTAAAGGTATTGGTTTCGAGGATATCAGCCCCAGCTTCCAAATATTCAGTATGGATATCTTTGATAAGCTTGGGCTGTGTAAGAACTAAAAGGTCATTGTTGCCCTTTAAGTCACTATGCCAATTAGCAAAACGTTCACCGCGGTAGTCTTGCTCTTCCAATTTATAGTCCTGAATCATAGTGCCCATGCCACCATCGATCAGTAAAATTCGTTGCTTCAACAGAGCTTCAATCTTTTGCCTTACATTACTTCCCACAGTACAACCTCATTCCTTTAATTATCCCTCCATCCTATCACACATTAAAAAGGAGTCTAGACGTCTAAAAAAGGAAATTGATTACCGAGTCATGACAAAAAAATGTTTGCTATTTGAGCATGAGACAACGAAAATTCATATTCATACTTTGTTACATGTTGGAATACCAATGTCGGTCTATTACACCTTATGCTTCTTGTCCGCTGCTGCCATGCTTATTGCTTTCGTGAATACCAAAATTGGTAAGATGCAGACAACCATCGCCATCACAGCTGGTTCAATGATGCTATCTCTATTGATTATCATTGCGGGACAAAATAATTGGTTCCAATTGGCAGACATTGCCTCAGAGACCGTTGCCAGTATCAATTTTGAAGATTTCCTTCTAAAAGGGATATTAGGGTTCTTACTATTTGCAGGCGGGTTGGGAATTAAATTACCAAACCTAAAAGACCAAAAGTGGGAAATAACAGTACTCGCATTAGGGGCAACGCTATTTTCAACATTCTTTATTGGTTTTGTGCTCTATGGGTTCTGTCAGTTCATCGGTATTCAATTTGATCTAATTTACTGCTTACTCTTTGGCTCTCTAATCTCCCCGACCGATCCAATTGCCGTGTTAGCCATCGTAAAGAAACTCGATGCGCCAAGACGAATCTCTACTCAAATCGAGGGAGAGTCTCTATTTAACGATGGTTTTGGTTTAGTTATCTTCGTAACCCTATTTACTATCGCATTTGGTACAGAAGCGCCAACAGTCAGCAGTGTAACTATGCTTTTTGTCCAAGAAGCGATTGGCGGAATTGTCTACGGTTTTGCTTTAGGCCTCGTATTCCACTACTTAATTAGCAATACAGATGACCACTCGATGGAGTTACTATTAACTATCGGTATCCCAACTGCTGGTTATGCCTTTGCTGAAGTTCTACATGTATCGGGACCATTGGCAATGGTGGTATCAGGTATCATGATTGGTAACTGGACACGCTTTATCGGATTCTCAAAAGAGAGTGAAGACCACTTAGACCATTTCTGGGAGCTAATAGACGAGTTTTTAAATGGTGTATTGTTTTTACTAATCGGTATGTCAATGTTGCTATTCAAATTCCACCAAGAAGACTGGATCTTAATGGCGTTCGCCGTTCCTCTAGTACTAAGCGCTCGCTACCTAAGTGTCTTCTTGTCTTATATCGGGTTTAAGCGCTTTAGAACTTATAACCCATGGTCTATAAAAATTCTAACTTGGGGTGGTTTACGTGGCGGCTTAGCTCTCGCTATGGCACTTTCTATACCTTCTGGCATTTGGGTAATTGAAGAGAAGCTCATCGATGTAAAAGAAGTTATCCTCGTTATGACCTATGCGGTAGTTGTATTCTCGATTTTAGTACAAGGCTCGACAATTACTCCTATGATCGAAAAAGCAAAGCAAGCAGAGAAAGAGCTAGATTAACATCTCATAATATTAAACTAGGCTGCCTAATTTAGGTGGCCTTTTTTGTATCCTCTAGAAATTGGACACGTCAAATATTCCACACTCAAAAGCATCTATGTGGACTAAATTCTAGATCGAGCTGAGACCAAAAGAAGGCAAAAGAAATTTAATAACTATGTAGAAGACTCGTGAAACAACGATCTTAGCTCTATTCTAGTTCATACTAGGGACAAGTCATGCAAAGAACTCGTTCATCTTTAGCACTATTGGGCATCCCCACCAAATCGGTCTTCAGTTGTATAAGTATAAATTGGATAGGGTTTACCATTTAATCTTGAAACAAAAGTAATGAGACTAAGAGCCTAGCAGCAATAACTTTAGCCATTATCGGAAGCTGCGGTATTAAATGAGTATTGAGCAGAAAGACTCTATTTTTCAACTAAGTCTAAAAACGGAAGGTTACAACAAATAGGTTTCCAGAGGTGCGAGTAGATAGGAATAGCTAAAGTAACAAAAACAAAAAGGCTCTAGCATTTCTGCTAGAGCCTTAAGTATGGCAGGGGTGGAGAGATTCGAACTCCCAACACGCGGATTTGGAATCCGCTGCTCTGCCAATTGGAGCTACACCCCTAAAACTTTCATTA
>NZ_JBHNYN010000020.1:0-66522 GCF_054960695.1 Vibrio sp. PSi01 | reverse complement strand
TATCGACATTGGTGATTCAATATAACGTTGTTTAGTCTTCTTTCATAAAGAAAGAATGGTGGCTACTGCGGGATTTGAACCTGCGACCCCATCATTATGAGTGATGTGCTCTAACCAACTGAGCTAAGTAGCCATCTGAGAGCGAAGTAATATAATATAATCTCGCTTTCAATGCCATTATCTTTTTAAAGATAATTACACTTTAAATTGTGGCTGGGCTACCTGGATTCGAACCAGGGAATGCTGGCATCAAAAGCCAGTGCCTTACCGCTTGGCGATAGCCCAACAATGATATCAATTAAGACATCTCAATATGGTGCGGTCGGAGAGACTTGAACTCTCACACCTCTCGGCGCCAGAACCTAAATCTGGTGCGTCTACCAATTCCGCCACGACCGCTTTACTTTCCTAAAAACTCTTGTCGTTAATAAACAGACATTTAATAAAAATAGAGTGCTTAGGAAATGGTGGCTACTGCGGGATTTGAACCTGCGACCCCATCATTATGAGTGATGTGCTCTAACCAACTGAGCTAAGTAGCCATTTCCATATTGTCGTTCATTTCGATACGTTGCCGCTTCGTTGTGAACGGGGCGCATTATGCGTAGTTGAGCGAAACCCGTCAACTTTTTTTTTGAATAAATCGCGAATAAACATCTGTTCGGTTTCTTTTTAGACAAAGAGGCGTATTTGTCGACAAAAAACAGGTCTAAAAGGCGATATATATAGGAAGTTAAGTTTCTGGTGCAGGACTATTTCTAAAGGGGAAAAACAAAAAGGCCAGTGAATTCACTGGCCTTTTTCTAGATGTTTAATCTGAATTATACGTTGAAGCGGAAGTGAACCACGTCACCATCTTTAACGATGTATTCTTTACCTTCAAGACGCCATTTACCTGCATCTTTAGCGCCGCTCTCACCGTTAAATTCGATGAAGTGATCAAACCCAACTACTTCAGCACGGATGAAACCTTTCTCGAAGTCTGTGTGGATCTTACCTGCGGCTTGTGGCGCAGTTGCACCAACAGGGATAGTCCAAGCGCGAACTTCTTTAACGCCAGCTGTAAAGTAAGTTTGAAGAGTCAGTAGTTCGTAACCAGAGCGGATCACTCGGTTAAGACCTGGTTCTTCGATACCCATATCCGCTAGAAACTCTTCGCGATCTTCATCGTCAAGCTCAGAAAGCTCTGATTCGATTGCCGCACAAACAGCAACAACTACATTATTTTCGTTTTCAGCGTATTCACGAACAGCGTCTAGGTATGGGTTATTTTCAAAACCATCTTCCGCAACGTTTGCGATGTACATTGTTGGCTTAAGTGTCAGGAAGTTAAGGTAGCCGATTGCTGCCGCTTCTTCTTTGCCTAGTTCAACAGTACGCGCCATGCCACCTTCAGTTAGGACAGGAAGTAGCTTTTCTAGTACAGTGATTTCGAATTTAGCGTCTTTGTCGCCGCCTTTTGCTTTCTTCGCGTTACGTTGAATTGCACGTTCACAGCTGTCTAAGTCAGCCAGTGCAAGTTCAAGGTTGATCACTTCTATATCTTCAATTGGAGATACTTTGCCAGCAACGTGAACAATGTTTTCATTCTCAAAGCAGCGTACAACGTGACCGATAGCGTCAGTTTCACGGATGTTAGCTAGGAATTTGTTACCAAGACCTTCACCTTTAGAAGCGCCAGCAACTAGGCCTGCGATATCTACGAACTCCATTGTCGTTGGAAGGATCTTCTGTGGATTAACAATTTTTGCTAATGCATCTAAGCGTAGATCTGGAACCGGAACGATACCTGTGTTTGGTTCGATTGTACAAAATGGAAAGTTTGCTGCTTCGATGCCTGCTTTAGTCAGTGCGTTAAACAGAGTTGACTTACCAACGTTTGGTAGACCAACGATGCCACATTTAAAACCCATGATATAAACCTTATTCTGCTTTGAACGTATGTAAGCGATTTTGTGCTTTTGGTAGGCCATCTTTTAATAAGATGTCTAGGCTGCGAACCGATTCGTCAACGACAGCCTCGATACACTCTTGCTCTTTCGCTGGAGCTTTACCTAATACATAACCTGCAACTTTATCTTTGTGTCCTGGATGGCCAATGCCTAATCTAAGACGATAGAATTCTTTATTGTTCCCCTGTTTGCTGATGATGTCTTTCAGACCATTATGTCCGCCATGACCACCGCCTTTTTTAAACTTTCCAATACCAGGAGGTAGGTCTAACTCGTCGTGAGCGACCATGATCTCTTCTGGTTTAATTTGGTAGAATTTTGCCAGGGCTGCAACAGCTTTGCCTGACAAATTCATGAAAGTCGTTGGGATCAGCAAACGAAGATCTTCACCGTGAACCATTATACGACCCGTTAGGCCAAAGAACTTTGGTTCGTTCTTTAGTGTCACGTTATGTACACGTGCTAATTCTTCAACTACCCAAGCACCCGCGTTGTGGCGAGTTTTGGCGTATTCTGGACCTGGATTAGCCAGTCCAACGAGAAGTTTTATTTGTTGGCTCAAGGTATGGATCTCTCTTGGGATTTCAAAAAGCGCCGTATGATATCACAATTTATGAAAAAGGTGCGAGCTAGCTGATAGCAACATGATTATTCCCAGTTGTGATAAATAACAGACACCAGATATAAAAAAAGCACTTCATTTAATGAAGTGCTTAATGTCTTTCTCTAACGAGTGACTAAAACAAAGCTTTTGTAAAAACTATAGAGCTTTGATTAGTTGAACATCGCTGAGATTGATTCTTCGTTGCTGATACGACGAATCGCTTCAGCTAGCATGCGAGAAAGGCTAAGTGTTGTCACTTTACCAGTCGCAGCCATCTCTGGAGATAGAGAGATCGAATCGGTTACGATAACTTGGTCTAGAACAGAGTTCTTGATGTTGTTCGCAGCAGTACCAGAGAAAACAGCGTGAGTTGCGTAAGCGAATACACGCTTTGCACCGCGCTCTTTTAGCGCTTCAGCTGCTTTACACAGTGTGCCACCAGTATCGATCATGTCATCAACGATCACACAGTCACGGCCTTCAACGTCACCGATAAGGTTCATTACTTCTGAAACGTTAGCACGTGGACGACGCTTATCAACGATAGCGATATCAACATCACCTAGCGCTTTAGCTGTAGCACGAGCACGTACAACACCACCAAGGTCTGGAGAAACCACAACTGGGTTTTCTAGGCCACGGTTCGCCATGTCTTCTAGAAGAACTGGAGTGCCGAAGATGTTATCAACAGGCACATCGAAGAAGCCTTGGATTTGCTCTGCGTGTAGGTCGATAGTAAGAACGCGGTCAACACCAACGTTAGAAAGGAAGTCTGCAACAACTTTTGCAGTAATAGGCACACGAGCAGAACGTACACGACGATCTTGACGGGCATAACCGAAGTAAGGGATTACAGCAGTAATACGGCCAGCAGAAGCACGGCGCATTGCGTCAATCATTACCACCAACTCCATAAGGTTGTCATTGGTTGGTGCACAAGTTGATTGAATCAGGAATACATCGCTACCACGAACGTTTTCATTGATTTGAACAGCGACTTCGCCATCAGAAAAACGGTCTACGGTAGCATCGCCAAGAGAGATGTATAGACGATCAGCAATACGTTGGGCTAGTTCAGGTGTTGCGTTACCAGCAAATAGCTTCATATCAGGCACGGTGGAAACCTCGGGTTGCGTCCAGTTTTAAATAGATTGTGGGTGGGCTGATTGGTATTCAGCCAAAGTTTCTTTTAAAGGTGAAATGTTTCGACCTTTCGCGATAAACGCGGAAACTGTGTCAGGCAGTTGTTCTCGTACCGATTCGGCCTCTTTTTTGCTGCTAAATTCAGCAAAAACGCACGAACCTGTACCAGTCAATCTCGACGGCGCGTATTGTAGCAGCCATGAAAGTTGCTTATCAACCTCTGGGTACAGCATTCGCACAATTTTTTCGCAATCGTTTACGTATTCTTGCTCTAGAAGCGTTGCTAGCGCTCGCTTTGGCGTATTTCGAGTTAATTCTGAATGTTTGAATATGTCTGCAGTTGCTATGCTCACTTGAGGTTTGACAACTAGATACCATTTTTCATCCGGATTAGCTGGTGACAATTGTTCTCCAACCCCTTCAGCAAAGGCGGCGTGGCCTCTAACGAATACAGGGACGTCAGCACCAAGCTTCAAACCGATCTCTGCGAGTTGATCATCAGACAGGTTGAGTTGCCATAAATGGTTAAGCGCGACTAACACGGTTGCAGCATTAGAAGAGCCACCACCAATGCCTCCTCCCATCGGAAGCACTTTCTTTAGTTCGATATCAGCACCAAAAAACGTTGAGGTATATTGTTGAAGTGCCGTTGCGGCTTTCCAAATTAGGTTGTCCTCAAGCGCAACACCCGGAATATCAGGTGTTATTGTGATTGCACTCGTTTCTTCATTTGCAGTAACCGTCAGTTCATCGCCAAAATCGACAAATTGGAATAGGGTTTGAAGTTCGTGGTAGCCATTGTCACGTTGACCAGTGATATAGAGAAATAAATTTAGTTTAGCTGGGGAAGGCCAGATCGTTGGCGTAGTAATCATTTTTTCAGAGTCCACTTCGAAACTACAATGTTGATTTTGCTATCGTCTTGCTTGAATGACAATCGAGTTGGCAGAGGAATTAACTCTGCAATGGCATCTGTGTCTTCGGGCACTTGCTCATTTGGAAGCTCTGTATTGCGATAGTTGTCAAAACTGAGAGTCCATAATTGATTGCTTACTCGTTTGGATAGAGATTCAAGTGTGTTAGTGCTGTTTAGTTGATACGAGTCGGCTTGGTCAGGAATACCAAGGAACCACTGTGGTAGATGATCTATAGGGATTTGTAAGCCAGTCAGCTGCTCAACTAAAACTGAAGCGCTCGCATGAGTAAAGACTTGGTCATCATAGGTGACCACTTTTGCGCCAGCTGAGTCAATGGTGAGATTCAATGCGGTTTGACCGAGAAATGTCGTGAGTCTTAATTGACTTTGAGTTGGTGAATGCTTCCAGATGAAATTCAGGCTTTGGCGCTGCTCTGGAGAAATGTAAGCGAGCTTGCCTGAGGCTTGATAGTTTTCTATCTGTAAAAGGCGATTTTGGTGGCTTTGCCACTCGACACTGGTTGGTTGTTCTGGGATAGACGAGCAACCCACCATAATTATGGTCATAAAAATAAGAGACGTGATTTTACGAAGCTTGCTCATATTTGCTCACAACTTGTTCAAATTTATCTAAAAAACGTCTCAACTATAGCATTGAATTCACGAAGTCAGGAAAACAAATCCCGCTTGCTCTTTAAATAGCGCCATGCATCAAGTAAAATTCGCCCCTTGTTTCCATTCCCTGATCGAGAACTTCTGATACATGTCTTTGCTTGCCGTAGGTATCAATCACAATACAGCGTCGGTTGAATTGCGAGAAAAAGTCGCTTTTGGTCCAGATAAATTATCTGAGGCACTCAAGCAACTTAACGCAAATGCACACGTGAATGGAAGTGTCATACTTTCAACCTGTAATCGAACCGAAGTGTATTGTGACGTCAAAGGCGTGGCAAAAAACAAGTTGATCGATTGGTTGTCTGTATTTCATCAAGTTAGCCCTGAAGAATTAAAACCAAGTATCTACATTCATGAAGAGCAAGCAGCGATTAAGCATTTAATGCGCGTCGCCTGTGGTTTGGATTCTCTGGTATTAGGCGAGCCACAAATTTTAGGCCAGGTTAAACAGGCTTATATGGATTCGCGAGAGAACAGATCTGTTGATGCTTCAATGGAGAAACTGTTCCAGAAATCATTCTCTGTCGCGAAACGTGTCCGAACTGAAACTGAAATTGGCGGCAGTGCGGTTTCTGTTGCTTACGCAGCTTGTACGTTAGCCAAGCACATTTTTGAATCGATTGCTGATTCAACTGTGTTATTGGTGGGGGCTGGTGAAACCATTGAGTTGGTGGCTAAGCACCTTTCTGCTAATGGTTGTACTAAGATGATTGTGGCTAACCGAACTCGTGAGCGTGCCTTAGGGTTAGCAGAAGAGTTTGGGGCTGAAGTGATCAGCTTGAATGAGATTCCAGATCATCTATACAGAGCGGATATCGTGATCAGCTCAACTGCAAGTCCACTGCCTATTATTGGTAAGGGTATGGTTGAAACTGCACTCAAAAGAAGAAAGCATCAGCCTATGTTGTTGGTTGATATCGCAGTTCCTCGTGATGTTGAATCTCAGGTCGGTGAATTGAATGACGCCTACCTATATTCAGTTGATGATCTGCAGTCGATTGTTGATGGCAATATTGAGCAACGTAAAGTTGAAGCAATTCAAGCTGAAGCAATAGTCAGTGAAGAAAGCGCCGCGTTCATGAGTTGGATGCGTTCATTGCAAGCTGTAGACAGTATTCGTGACTACCGTAAATCGGCCAACGAAATCCGAGAAGAATTATTAAGTAAGAGTTTACAATCACTTGCCGCTGGCGGTGACCCTGAGAAAGTTTTACTTGAGCTAAGTAATAAGCTCACAAACAAATTGATCCATGCTCCAACGCGTGCACTTCAAAGTGCTGCTGAGCAAGGAGAACCTGCAAAATTAATGGTCATTAGACAGAGTTTGGGCTTAGAAAACCCTCAATAATATTAGACCTCCAACAGAATAAGACATTATGAAAGCCTCGATTCTAGTAAAGCTTGAAACACTTGTTGAACGCTATGAAGAAGTTCAACATCTACTTGGTGATCCAGATGTAATCGGGAATCAAGACAAATTCCGTGCACTTTCTAAAGAGTACTCTCAACTAGAAGAAGTGACGGCTTGCTTCCAGTCATACCAGCAAGCTCAAGAAGATCTAGAAGCTGCTGAAGAGATGGCAAACGAAGATGACGCTGAAATGCGCGAGATGGCTCAAGACGAAATCAAAGACGCAAAAGCGGCGATTGAACGTTTGACCGATGAGTTACAAATTCTTCTGATTCCAAAAGATCCAAACGATGAGCGCAACTGTTTCCTTGAAATCCGTGCCGGCGCGGGTGGTGATGAAGCGGGTATCTTCGCGGGCAACTTGTTCCGTATGTACTCTAAGTTTGCAGAGAAAAAAGGTTGGCGCGTTGAAATCATGAGCAGCAACGCTTCTGAACAAGGCGGTTACAAAGAGATGATCGCTAAGGTTAGTGGCGACGCTGTTTACGGTACAATGAAGTTTGAGTCAGGTGGTCACCGTGTACAACGTGTTCCTGAAACTGAATCTCAAGGTCGCGTTCATACATCGGCGTGTACAGTTGCTGTTATGCCGGAGATCCCAGAGGCCGATCTTCCAGAAATCAAAGCTGGCGATCTTAAGATAGATACTTTCCGTGCATCGGGCGCGGGTGGTCAGCACGTTAACACCACGGATTCAGCAATCCGTATTACTCACTTACCAACAGGTACAGTAGTAGAGTGTCAAGACGAGCGTTCTCAGCATAAAAACAAAGCGAAAGCGATGGCTGTTCTTGCTGCTCGTATTGTTCAAGCAGAAGAAGAGCGCCGTGCGGCAGCTGTTTCTGACACACGTCGTAACCTACTAGGTTCTGGTGACCGTAGTGACCGTATTCGTACGTACAACTACCCACAAGGTCGTGTTTCGGATCACCGTATCAACCTGACTATCTACCGTCTTAACGAAGTACTTGAAGGTGATATGCAAAGCTTGCTTGATCCTGTACTTCAAGAGCATCAAGCCGATCAGCTTGCTGCACTTGCAGAGCAGAATTAACCCGTATGCAGTCAGTATATAAGGTTGAAAATGCTTTAAAAGCGGCAATCGTAAGGCTTCAAGAGGGTGATAGCACATCACCCTCTATTGATGCCGCGGTACTGCTTTGTCACGCCTTAGATAAACCAAGATCTTACCTCCTTACTTGGCCTGAGAAGCACCTCACCTCAGAGCAAGAATCTGAATTCAATGCTCTTATTAAACGACGCTTAATCGGTGAGCCTGTGGCTTATATTGTCGGTGAACGTGAGTTTTGGTCATTGCCATTAAAAGTTTCTCCTTCTACATTAATCCCGCGCCCAGATACTGAGCGTTTGGTTGAGGTGGCTTTAGATAAAACGTATGGCAAGCAAGGTGCGATTCTAGATTTAGGAACGGGTACAGGTGCTATTGCATTAGCATTGGCGTCTGAAATGCCAAATCGACCAGTGACTGGCATTGATCTTCGCCCTGAAGCGCAGCTGCTTGCGACAGAGAATGCACAACGTCTCAACATTACCAACGCTACTTTTTTGCATGGCAGTTGGTTTGAGCCTTTGAATTCAGTTAGCTCTGAAGAAGAAGTGGTTAAGTTTTCTTTGATTGTCTCGAACCCGCCATACATTGAGAAGAACGATCCTCATTTATCTCAAGGTGATGTACGTTTTGAGCCGATCTCTGCGTTAGTTGCTGAAGAGAAAGGGCTCGCGGATATTCGATACATTTCTGAAAATGCACGTGGCTTTTTGGAAAATGAAGGCTGGTTGGCGTTTGAACACGGTTACGACCAAGGCTTGGCGGTACGTGAGATAATGCAACAACTGGGCTACTTGGATGTTGTTACAGAAAAAGATTACGGTGGTAATGACCGAGTGACCTTGGGTCGTTACTGTTCATAGATAGTGGTTGCTCATAGGCTGCTGTTAATCATTTGTGAGCAATAGATGATTAACTCGCTAAATTGATACCTTTAACTCGATAATGCATTTAACGCAGAAATACAGAGCATTAACGGGTATTGTGTAGCTCTTGTTAATGAAGCACATATAAAAATATAAAGGAATACCATGTACGAAGGTTTAAAACATTTTCACCTACTAACGATTGCTATAAGCGCGCTACTTCTTTCGATCCGTTTCGCTCTGATGATGGCTAACTCACCGAAGCTTAAGCATCCTTTCTTGCAGCGTTTCCCTCATATCAATGACTCGCTACTGTTGCTATCGGGTATTGGTTTGATTTTTATTACTGGCTTTATTCCATTTACACCAGCGGCACCATGGTTAACTGAAAAACTAACCTGTGTAATGGCTTACATCGCATTAGGTTTCTTTGCGCTTAAGTTAGGTAAGAACAAGCTATTGAGAGTTTTCTCATTCTTTGGAGCTCTAGGCTGGCTAGCAATGGCAGGCAAAATCGCAATGACAAAGACTCCAACATTTTTCGGTTAATGACGTATGTACGAATTTTTTGATGAAGACTTTGACCAGCTAGAACTTGCTGAAGGTGCATTGATCTTAAATAAGGCCATTGACCCTGAAACTCAAGATAGTTGGGCAGAGCAAGAGCTCGCAAGATTATTAAAAGACGCTGAGTTTGCATTAGTTAATGAAACCGACGAGCAACAGAAGTTTGAATCTTTTATTCGATTATTCTTTTACGAGTGGGGCTTCGCTGGCGATAAAGACGCTTACTTCTCATCGGAAAACGCGTTTATCGATAAAGTACTTGAGAGAAAGAAAGGGATCCCAGTCAGTCTTGGGGCAATCTTCCTTTTTCTTGGTCGCAAGCTAGGCTTTCCTGTAGAGGGTGTCTCTTTTCCGACTCAGTTTCTGCTTAAAGTCAGTTGGTATGGCCAAACTCCGGTCTATATTAATCCTTACAATGGCGAGTATGTTGGTCAGCAAACGTTACGAGCATGGTTAATTGGCCATGATGGCCCATTGGCTAAGCTTAAAAGTGAGCATTTGAAAGTCGCAGACCACCCAACCATTATTGGTAAGTGGTTGGCTTTATTGAAAAGTGCATTGCTGAGAGAAGAACGTTATACGCTTGCATTGAAGTGTACCGATCTTGCTTTGACGTTTGTGCCAGATGATCCATATGAAATCCGTGACCGTGGTTTCATCTATCAGCAACTGGATTGTCACCAGATTGCCGCCACCGATTATCAGTACTTTATTGATCAATGCCCAGATGACCCTGCATCTGAGTTACTTAAATCTCAAGTGAATGTCATGACGGAAAAAACCGTCGTCGTTCACTAATTAATTATTATTTAGAGAGAATATGATGGAACAGAAAATAGTTCACATTGGCGATATGCCAATTGCTAACGATAAGCCATTTACGCTATTTGCGGGCATGAACGTTCTTGAATCTCGCGATCTTGCTATGCAGATCTGTGAGCACTACGTGAAAGTAACAGAGAAGCTGGGCATCCCTTATGTATTTAAGGCGTCTTTTGATAAAGCGAACCGCAGCTCTGTTCACTCATACCGTGGTCCTGGTATGGAAGAAGGTCTCAAAATCTTCCAAGAGCTGAAAGATACCTTTGGCGTGAAGATCATCACTGATATTCACACTGAAGCACAAGCTCAGCCAGTTGCAGATGTGGTTGATGTAATCCAGCTTCCTGCGTTCCTTGCTCGTCAAACTGACCTTGTTGAAGCAATGGCTAAGACTGGCGCGGTTATCAATGTGAAGAAGCCTCAGTTCATGAGCCCAGATCAAGTGGGCAACATTGTCGACAAGTTTGCCGAATGCGGTAACGATAATATCATTCTTTGTGAACGTGGTTCTTGCATGGGCTATGACAACCTAGTCGTTGATATGCTAGGTTTTGGCGTGATGAAAAAATCGTCGAACGGCAGCCCAATCATATTCGATGTGACTCACGCGCTTCAAATGCGTGACCCATCAGGTGCTGCATCTGGTGGTCGTCGTGAGCAAACTGTAGAGCTTGCTAAAGCAGGTCTGGCTACAGGAGTTGCTGGTCTGTTTCTTGAGGCGCATCCTAACCCAGATCAAGCTCGTTGTGATGGTCCTTCAGCGCTACCTCTAGATAAACTAGAGCCGTTCTTGAAGCAGATGAAAGCACTTGATGACCTTATCAAAGGCTTCGATCATATTGATATCAAGTAGTTCGTTGATATGCTAAATAGCTGAGGCAGTTATTTAACACCAGTCGAAACAAAAAACGCCCACTTTTCGAAGTGGGCGTTTTTTTATCTAGAATCTGCGTTGAGGTCATGTTCTAGTTTAAAGAGTTGTTAATGAAGCGTGTAATATCTCCAAAAATGAGTGCATGAGTGTGAGGTCTGTCCTGTAAGTTGTAAATTGCTGACATGCATCACACTTTGTAAGTAAACGATTGCCTGTGATGCAGGGGAAGTTTGAGTGTAATCTCATAAATTTGTTACACTTAACTATTGATCTATGCGTGACCAATTCGACATAAATATGAAATCGTCGTGTTACATCCAGAATGTTAATTTAATATAAGTCATGTTGAAGTCTTATTGTTCGAACTCTAGGAAAGGGTCGCAATAGGTCATAAAAAAGCAGTGGATTCCCCTAAAAAGTTCAAAGGTATGACAATGAAGCAACGCCTTATTCTAAAGACAGCACTCAGTGCTGCAATCCTAGCGACATTAGCTGGGTGTGCGTCTCAATCAACCCATGATTGGAACCAAGACGAAACTTACAAGCTAACGATTCTTCACACAAACGACAACCATGGTCGTTTCTGGCAGAACAAATACGGCGAATACGGCATGTCTGCACGTAAAACGCTAGTTGATCAACTTCGCGCAGAAGTTGAAGCTGAAGGCGGTAGCGTGTTGCTTCTATCTGGCGGTGACATCAACACTGGTGTACCAGAGTCAGATTTGCAGGATGCGGAACCTGATTTCAAAGGTATGAATAAAATTGGTTACGATGCAATGGCATTGGGTAATCACGAGTTTGATAACTCATTAGACGTACTACAAAAGCAGATCGACTGGGCTAATTTCCCAATGCTATCTGCAAATATCTACGATAAAGCAACAGGCGAACGCAAGTTCCAAGCTTACGAGATGTTTGAAAAGCAAGGTATTAAGATTGCGGTTATCGGCTTGACCACTGAAGACACGGCAAAAATCGGTAACCCTGAGTTTATCGCGAGCATTGACTTCCGTGACCCTAAAGAAGAAGCGAAGAAGCTGATCGCGGAACTTAAAGAAACAGAAAAGCCAGATTTAATCTTCGCTGTGACTCACATGGGTCACTACGAAAACGGCCAGCGTGGGGTTAACGCTCCGGGTGATGTAGCACTTGCTCGTTACCTAAACGAAGGTGACCTAGACATGATCGTTGGTGGTCACTCTCAAGAGCCTGTATGTATGGAAGGCCCTAACGTTGCGAAGAAAAACTTCAAGCCGGGTGATGAGTGTAAGCCAGACGTTCAAAACGGTACTTACATCGTTCAAGCTCATGAGTGGGGCAAGTACGTAGGCCGTGCTGATTACGAGTTCCGTAACGGCGAACTAGAGATGGTGAGCTACGATCTGGTTCCAGTTAACCTTAAGAAGAAAGTTAAGATTGACGGTAAGAAGCAACGTGTTCTTATTCAAGATGAAATCGCACAAGATCCAGAGTTACTTGAATTCCTACGTCCTTTCCAAGAGCAAGGTCAAGCACAGCTAGAAGTTCAAATTGCAGAGACAAATGGCAAGCTTGAAGGTGATCGTAACGTGGTGCGTTTCCAACAAACTAACCTAGGTCGTTTGATTGCGACTTCTCACATGGAGCGTGCAAAAGCAGACTTTGCTGTGATGAACTCTGGTGGCGTACGTGACTCAATTGAAGCAGGTAATGTCACTTACAAAGATGTGCTGAAGGTACAACCTTTTGCAAATATCCTGACTTACACGGACATGACGGGTAAAGAAGTTCTAGATTACCTAAATGTCGTGGCAACTAAACCAATCGATTCTGGTGCTTACGCTCAGTTTGCTGGTATTTCAATGACAGTAGAAAACGGTGAAGTATCGAATGTGTTTATCGGTGGTAAGCAGCTTCGTTTAGACGAAACTTACCGCTTCACAGTGCCAAGCTTTAACGCTGCTGGCGGTGATGGTTACCCTAAATTATCTGATCACCCTGGCTTTGTGAACACAGGTTTTGTTGATGCTGAAGTACTAAAAGAGTACCTAGAAGCGAACAGCCCGGTTGACGTGAACAAGTACGCACCTTCTGGTCAAATGGTTTATAAGTAATTGACCCCAGTTGATGAGTCAATAGGTGCTAAATTAGATTGACTCTAGCACCATGATAAATTTAACTAAAGCGACGCCTCGGCGTCGCTTTGTGTTTATCTATCGTTTGGATTTTGTTATGACCCCTGCAATCAACCTTGCCAAGAAAAAGAAAATTGTTCATACCGTGCATCAGTATCATCATGATGCGAATAACACGAACTATGGATTAGAAGCCGTTGAAGCGCTTGGTCAAGATCCCAAACGTGTATTCAAAACGCTCTTGTTCTGTTTGAATGGCGTGGCGAAAAATTTGGCGGTTGCCGTTATTCCCGTCGACCAGAAACTAAATCTAAAGTTGGCAGCAAAAGTGGCGAAAGGTAAAAAAGCAGAGATGGCTGATCCTGATATTGCTCAGAAAACGACAGGTTATGTGGTGGGAGGAATCAGTCCTCTTGGTCAGAAAAAAGCATTGCCTACCTT
The DNA here is from genome assembly GCF_054960695.1 of Vibrio sp. PSi01. NCBI lineage: Bacteria > Pseudomonadati > Pseudomonadota > Gammaproteobacteria > Vibrionales > Vibrionaceae > Vibrio > Vibrio sp. PSi01. The sequence continues at coordinate 53,065 of NZ_JBHNYN010000020.1, read as the reverse complement.
TGTGCATTCCAGCGCTACCGATTTTGAAACGATATGTGTGAGTGCAGGGAAGAGAGGATTAGAGATAGAGTTAGATCCGAAAGACTTAGTACTACTTACGCGTGGCCAGTTTGCGGAACTATGCCTGTAGCTTGTACTTTCCATAACGATAAACGTACATACTCACAAATAAAAAAGCCCGCTAGACTAATCTAGCGGGCGTTTCTTTATCGACAGTCCACCGGAAAGGGTTGTGACTACTTTTTCAGGCCTAAAGTACCACCAACACGTTTAGCAGCTGGTTTGTTCGGTCTGTTTGAATCTTGGCTGCGGTTTGTCGGCTTACCGCTTCTACGTTCGTTATTGTCGCGATCTGTGCGATTGCGATCCGAACGGCTTTTATCTGAATTAGAACGCTCTGAACGAGAGTTTGATTTCCAGTTCTCGGTATTGCCACCGCCACTGCTTTCACCATTCGATGAATTACGGCCTCGTTTCGAGTTAGGTGCATGACGGAATTCGTCCGCATTGTTACCACGATAGGTGCGAGTACGATTTTCGTTTTGATTGCGGCGCGCTGTGGAAGTTTGGTTTTCTTCACGGCTGTCGAAAAGTTTTGCGTCTGTCGCTTTACGAATGCGTTGGCCCTTAGCGTTCATTTTTGACGCGTCTTCAGTACTTACAGAGCCTTCACACATCGCTAAAATTTCAGTGATCTCTTCGTCGCTCAGGTAGCGCCATTTTCCGTTAGGAATACCGTCTAGTGAGATGTTCATAATACGAACACGGCGCAGCTTAAATACTTCATAACCCAGAGCTTCACACATACGGCGAATTTGGCGGTTAAGGCCTTGCGTTAGTGTGATTCGGAACGAGAACTTAGTCTCTTTCTCTACCTTACATGGCAAGGTAACAGTATCGAGAATATGAACGCCAGCGCCCATTTGCTTCAAAAACTCAGTCGTAATTGGTTTGTCTACACGGACCACGTATTCTTTCTCGTGGTTGTTACCTGCACGTAGGATTTTGTTTACGATATCGCCATCGTTAGTTAAGAAGATAAGACCATCAGAAGGTTTATCTAGACGACCAATAGGGAAAATACGTTTGTGGTGGCCGATAAAGTCGACGATGTTGCCAGGAATATCACGTTCAGTGGTGCAGGTGATGCCTGTTGGTTTATTAAGAGCAATGTAGATCGGCTTCTCTTTTGAGCGAACAGGTTTATTGTCGATCTCAACATCATCACCGGGCAAGACTTTAGTACCCATTTCAGGGATCTTACCGTTAATAGTAACTCGGCCTGCATCAATGAGTTTGTCGGCTTCGCGGCGTGAGCAAAAGCCAGTTTCACTGATGTATTTATTAAGGCGTTTAGCTTGGGATTCTTGTGACATGATATTCTCTTAGCGTTTCACAACGGAAATATAGATAAACAAAAAGCAACCTTTGGATAGTTGCTTTGAGTTGGGGTTCGTTAACTAAAGACAATTTTAGCACTTGGTGTGAGTCTAGGCACTAAATATCGATCTTGATGCAAAATCGCTATCAGGTACTTATCTGTTTCAACGAGTTAACTGGTGCGTTTTTGATGGCGCTCTCTGTTCTCTAGCTTTTTGTCATTGCTCTTTCTGAGCATTACGTACACTGCGCCAGTACCACCATGAAATTGCTGAGCAGAATGAACACATTGAACATCGTTAATTTGCATGAGCCAATTCGCCACGTAGCTTTTCATCATAGCTGGTGGATTTGAGCGCTCACCTTTACCGTGAACAATGATGACGGTGCGAACATCCATTCTTAAACACTGGCGTAAAAATGAGAGCACTTCGTTACGAGCGTCTTTCAGTGTTTTTCTATGAAGGTCGAGTTTGGCTTGAATAGGATATTTTCCTAAGCGCAGCTTTTTGTATACGCCTTCTTGTACGCCATCTTTCTTATAAGCAATGACGTCGTCTGGTTTGACCATTGGAGAATAGTCGAGTGAAAGGTAATCTTTTTCATCCTCAGACAGCCACATCGCGGCTTCACGCTTGGCAAGGTGAGATTCGGTAACTCTATGTACCTTTTGATGTTCAGCGGTGTCATGGTCGATACGCTTAACATCGCCCATCATTTGTTGGAATAACTCTAAGTCGTCATCATGAGACATAGTGTTCATCTCAAGTTGGAGAAGGATAGGGTAAGTATACCTAAGTTGAGACAGGGTTTGAAAATGAAAAAACCGGAGCAGGCAAGAGATATCTACTCCGGTGCAAAGCGTTTTAACATTTATTTATCAAGAAAATGATACTTAAAAGTAAATGATCCAGGCTGAGCGATTCTAGTGAGGAGATTTTTCGGTCATAACTTTGTAGATGAAGAAGCCTCCATAGAACATCATGAGACCTAGAGCCCCGAATATTACTATCATTGAAGATAGTCCCACTGCATTACCAAATAGGAGTTCTAGCCAAAAGTCCATGTGTATACCTCAAAGTTATATGACACGGCTTAGTGTATTAACTGGTGTTATCAATTTACTGATCTGGATCAATCCTGTTTCATAAGTTAAATACTTGTTGGCAACTGTGTGTTTTTCGTCACATTGGCATTGGAGTTGTACGTCTTTTGTTCGAACGATTCGATATTGTAAAAAAGAGTGAAAAAAGCTCTTGCGCATAAATTCAGAATCCGTATTATACGCTTCATCGACAGGCAAACAGCCCGTTAGATATCTCGGTGAATAGCGCAGCTTGGTAGCGCATCTGGTTTGGGACCAGAGGGTCGGGGGTTCGAATCCCTCTTCACCGACCACATTTAGAAAGCCTGCTCATTGAGCAGGCTTTCGTCGTTTCAGAGCATTGAAAGTGGGGTTTGAACCTCGCTAGTTTTTTGCATCTACCTCAAATTGACACTCGGCTTGTTGGCTTTGTGATTGTTGAGTGACAATGAAACCTTTCTCTTCTAATAACTGTAAAAGGTTGCCTTCTCCGATGAGGTGTAAAGTACCAACGACGAGCAAGTAGTGTCCCTTTGAATCCAGTTTCCAATCATTAGCGAAGAGCTTGTTTGCCCAGTCGATATTTCGATCGGTTAGGAATGCTTTTTCTAGGTCATGTGGCATTTCCGACAGTTTCGCAAACTGCTCTAGTTTCGCTATATCTCCCGCTTTCCAACTCTCGATTAAGCAGTGAGTGTCGTCATCAATATGATCGAATTGTTCGAGGCTAGTCGTTAACCATTCTTTACCAGAATCTTTTTGTCCTGAAATTAGATCTATTTGAAATTGTAGAGGCTCTAAGCTGATAACAGGCACATCTTGAATCGTCGCCTTGTAAGCCAAAGTAGCATCAACACCGCCGGCCGATGCGTAGCCAAGATTCTTCAACTGTTGCATTTGTATCGATATCGCTGTCGCCCAAGGTGGGGCATTAAGTAGTTGCTGAGTTGGCATGTCTAATGACTTTGTTATGTCGACCAGCATTTGTTCTTGCTCTTCGTTTAATACATCACTCGTAGTCACTTTAGGCGTGGGATATACAACGCCCTCTGACTTTCTGACATCCGTTTCGACAATTAGCCCGTCACTCTTTTTCAACGTGTTAGTGATCTGTGTGGGAAGCGGGTACATGCTCTCGTTACCTACATGTATCGATCCTAGGATAGTGAGCGTCAAATCATCCTTTTTTGCTTGCCAATAAAGAGGTTCGGCGACAGCTTGCTTTGCGGAAAAGGCGAGAGTGAGTAACGTAAAGTACAAGAATGTGCGCAAAGAGAGCTCCTTTAGAAAGAAATAAACTCGTTAAAAAGGGTTTTGACGGAGTTTTTTAACGGTTTTTTTTGAGAACGATGTCACGTTGTTTGTACGAAAAGTATAACAACACCAACAAACTGTTAAACCTTTCTCTCTATCAACGACATGATTTTATGAAATCCTTTGAAAAGATTGTGATTTAATTCTCAGTTATTACGTCAAAATAAAAGTGACGGAAGTGTCGTTAATCGTAACTTGATGATTTTATTAAAATTAAATTTATCAATATTTTTTAGATTTGAAGCTGATCACTGAATTGGCCTGATTTAATTCACGGCAAAAAATAAGCCCATATAGTTTATCTAACTTTCGAAGCGCTCCACTTTGCTTCTGACTCAATTTTTAAATTAATGGGTGAATACGATGTTGAAGAGAAACTTACTATCTGTAGCAGTATTGGCTGGCTTGACGGGTTGTGCAGTAACGCAAGCACCTGAGCAACGGGTTGTTAATGCACTGGCTGATAACCTTGATGTGCGATATGAAATCCTAACCAATCACGGTGCGAATGAGGGTATGGCTTGTCAGGACTTAGGTGCTGAGTGGGCGTCATGTAATAAAGTGAACATGACCTTGACCAATGACGGTGAAGCGATTGATTCGAAAGATTGGACTATCTACTTCCACAGTATTCGCCTTATTTTAGATGTTGATAACGAACAGTTTAAAATCACTCGTGTAACGGGTGACCTACACAAACTAGAGCCTACAGATAAGTTCGATGGTTTTGAGGCTGGTGATGAAGTGATTCTTCCACTGACGAGTGAATACTGGCAACTGTTTGAAACCGACTTTATGCCAGGTGCATTCGTAACCGCGCCAAACGCAGAACCTAAGATGATTGCTTCATTGAATACGGAAGATGTCGCGTCATTCGTAACGGGCCTAGAGGGTAACAACCTTAAACGTACACCTGATGACAATAACGTAATGGCTACAGCGGTGACGCGTTTCGAAAAGAATGCGGATCTAGCAACGCAAGACGTATCAACAACGCTATTACCAACGCCAATGTCGGTGGAAGCGGGTGAAGGTTCAGTCAGCATTGCTGGTGGTATTGCCCTACCAAAAGACGTATTCGATGCTGATCAGTTCGCTGCAATTGAAGAACGTGCAGATGTGGTAAACGTAGATGTGAGTGGTGACCTTCCAGTAAGTGTTACCGTTGTTCCTACTCAGTTTACGGGTGATTTAGCAAAATCTGGCGCTTATGAACTAAGCATCTCGGAAGAGGGGATTGCGATTAAAGCGTTTGATAAAACAGGTGCTTTCTACGCAGTTCAGTCTATTTTTGGCCTAATAGACAGTCAGAACGCTGAATCATTACCACAACTGTCGATCAAAGATGCGCCACGTTTCGATTACCGTGGTGTGATGGTGGATGTTGCTCGAAACTTCCACTCAAAAGATGCCATCTTAGCAACGCTAGATCAAATGGCAGCATACAAGATGAACAAACTGCACCTTCACCTAACAGATGATGAAGGCTGGCGTTTAGAAATCCCAGGTTTACCAGAGCTAACGGATGTAGGGTCTAATCGTTGTTTTGATTTGGAAGAGCAAAGCTGTTTACTGCCTCAGCTAGGTTCAGGTCCAACAACAGACAACTTTGGCTCTGGTTTCTTTAGTAAAGCGGATTACGTCGAGATTTTAAGCTACGCAAAAGCGCGCAGCATCGAAGTCATTCCGGAAATTGATATGCCAGCACACGCTCGTTCTGCTGTGGTATCGATGGAAGCGCGTTACACTCGCCTAATGGCGGATGGTAAAGAAGCGGAAGCAAATGAATACCGCTTGATGGATCCACAAGATACATCGAATGTGACGACTGTTCAGTTCTACGATAAGCAAAGCTTCATTAATCCATGTATGGAATCTTCAACTCACTTTGTTGATAAAGTGATCTCTGAAGTGGCAGCAATGCACCAAGAAGCGGGCGTTCCACTAACGACTTGGCACTTCGGCGGCGATGAAGCGAAAAACATCAAGTTAGGCGCTGGCTTACAAGATATTAATGCAGAAGATAAAGTGGCTTGGAAAGGCAACATCGATTTGTCTAAGCAAAATAAGCCATTCCAACAGTCTCCACAGTGTCAGTCTTTGATCACTGATGGAACGGTAAGCGACTTCGGTCATTTGCCAAGTCACTTTGCAGAGCAGGTATCTAAGATTGTTGCTGACAAAGGCATCCCTCACTTCCAAGCATGGCAAGATGGCCTTAAATACAGCGAAGGCGAGAAAGCATTTGCAACCGAAAGCACTCGCGTAAACTTCTGGGACGTTCTTTACTGGGGCGGAACTTCATCAGTATACGACTGGTCAGCGAAAGGGTATGACGTGATTGTCTCTAACCCGGACTACGTATACATGGATATGCCATACGAAGTTGATGCTGCAGAGCGCGGTTACTACTGGGCAACGCGTGCAACTGATACACGTAAGATGTTTGGCTTCGCACCAGAAAACATGCCACAAAACGCAGAAACATCATTAGACCGTGACGGCAATGGCTTCTCTGGTAAAGGCGAAATTGAAGCGAAACCTTTCTATGGTTTGTCTGCACAGCTTTGGTCTGAAACAGTACGTACCGACGAGCAGTATGAATACATGGTATTCCCTCGCGTACTTGCAGCAGCAGAGCGCGCATGGCACCGAGCTGATTGGGAAAATGACTACAAAGTGGGCGTTGAGTACTCTCAAGAAACCAACTTAGTGAATAAGCAGGCTCTAAACAGCGACTTTAATCGCTTTGCGAATATTGTTGGTCAACGTGAACTAGCTAAGCTTGAGAAAGCAGGCATTGATTATCGACTACCAGTACCGGGCGCTCAGGTTGTGGATGGCAAGCTAGCGATGAACGTTCAATTCCCAGGCGTAGAGCTTCAGTACTCTGCTGATGGCGAAAACTGGTTAACGTACGATGAGCAACAACGTCCATCGGTTTCTGGCGAAACTTACATCCGCTCTATCTCTGAAAGTGGCGAGAAAGTAAGTCGAGTAACCTCAGTTAAATAATCGATAAGCAACATTAATAGAAGAGCTCCCTCGTTATTATCTTACTCAAGGTAAAAAGTGGGAGCTCTTTTTGTTTGTTGCGAATTAGGCTCTCATCCAAAACGGAAACATATAGAAACCGTCTTGGTTTATAACGTCAACAGTGCACATAAGATGAGGTTCATCACAAAAGTGACGCACTTCTCATTATTCTCTTCAAAAAATAAGTCCTTCATAAAAAACTCTAAATCAAATGTGATTCAACTTACTGAATCTAATTTCGCACCGTAAAATAATGTGATCCCGGTCTGTACATTTTTCCATCTTGAGTTTTTTATCAATTTTTATGTTTTTAAGTAACTGATTTTAATATGTTAAATAAGTTGTTGTTTTTTGATAGTGAGAGAGATCACTCTGCCTACTCTTTTATTTTGAAACGCAAATTAATTCGAGCAACATAGATTTCATGCCAGGGAGGCGACCAACTACTCAAGCGGTGAAGGTGAATGATGTACCGAAGATATGCCGCTGAAAAATCAAACTAAGGCAGTTTACTATGAAAAAAATTATCGCTCTAAGTGCTCTTTCTCTTGCTTTCGCTTCTAGTGCTTTTGCTGGTTCTTCTTACGTAACAGGTAACATCCAAATTCATGACGATGGCCGTATTCACGGTTCTGACATGACCTCTACGCTAGAAGCTGGTCACACGTTTGACAACTCTCTAGGCGGCTTCACGGTTTACTCTGAGTTTGATGGCATCCAACTGGGTAAACTTGAATCTGAAAATGGCGGTGCAGGTAATACTACTCCTGGCATCACTGTCGGTGGTGAGCAATCTTTCAACATTACTGACAACCTATGGGTTGCTGCTGGTTACCAACACCTATTCTCTGCGGGTGAGAGCATTCAGTTCCGTCCACTAGTTAAGATTGGTTACAACTTCGATAACGGTATCTCTATTAGTAACCGTACTCGTGCGCACATTGACGATACTTCTGCTGATGCTGACACAGACTACCGCATGGATAACCGCATTGCTTACACAGTGAATGCTGACCTAGCGCTTAGCTACAACAACGTATACATGATTGATGCTGAAGCGATGGACCACGAGTTACGTGCAACATGGACTCGTCAAGGCGTTCAACCTTACTTTGAGTTCCGTAGCCAAGCTAACGGTGTAGATTTCGCAAACGGCGACTCTAAGCAGAACAACGCCTTCGTATTCGGTGCTTCTTACGGCTTCTAGCTGATTCACTTGGCTGTTTAGTCGATTAGATTATTGGCCAAGTGAGCTTCTTCGTTAATTAGCTTTTTGTTAAATAGCGTATTCGCAAACTAGCGACGAAAATACAGCGGCACTAACAGCCCGGTTAGTGCTGCGATAAGATTTGCTTTACTGTCCAAAAGCAAAGAGCCTAGCAAGTAAACCACAGTCTTGGGTTTGCTTAATGCTAGGCTCTATTTTTATAACTTCTTAAATATTGCTGTGTGTCGGTTTATTTACGCTCTAATTACCATTGTAATGACGGTATTCAAACACCTGACCTTTCTCGTTAAACGCATACACAGAATACTCGTCTTTCTTATCGCCATGCTCCATTCCCGGAGAGCCCATAGGCATACCAGGAACAGCCAAGCCAATCGCATTACGTGGTGGGTTTTCTAAAAAGGCCTTCACGTCTTCTGCTGGAATGTGCCCTTCAAATACGTAACCGTCGATCTCTGCCGTGTGGCAAGAGGAAAGCTCTGGCGTTACACCTAGCTTTTGTTTGATTGGATTCATGTCATCGTGGAGCTTCTCTGTAACATCGAACCCGGCATCTTGCATATGTTCTGTCCATTCTGTGCAGCAACCGCAGTATGGTGATTTGTGGTTTAGAACATCAGTAGCTAAAGCTTGTCCTGAAATTGCAGCGAGTGCTGTAAGAGTCATAACTTTACGAATCATGGTTGACCTCATGAATATGGTTTTTATTGATATTAGAATGAGTGGGCTTGAACAATCTCAGCCTGTTGGCATTGCTCACCACTGTAATTGACGACATCGCCATCGCTGCGCCTGCAACGACTGGGCTTAGTAAAAATCCGAAAAATGGGTAGAGCACACCGGCCGCGATAGGAATACCAAGTGAGTTATAGATGAAGGCACCAAAGAGGTTTTGCTTCATGTTTCTCACGGTCGCTTGGGACAGCTCTATCGCGTTACTGACAGATAAGGGCGACGAGTTGAGTAGCGTCATTTGAGCACTTTCAATCGCGACATCGCTGCCGCTGCCCATTGCTATACCTATATCCGCCTGAGCAAGTGCAGGCGCGTCGTTAATCCCGTCTCCGACCATGGCTACGCTCTTATACTGTTGTTGAAGCTGAACAATATGCTGAGCTTTCTGCTCTGGAAGCACCTCCGAGATAACCTCGTCGATACCGACACTTTTACCTATCGCTTGAGCAACAGAACCGTTGTCGCCTGTTAACAGCACGGTGTGAATTCCGGCGGATTTTAGTTGAGCAATGGCTTGTTTGCTATCTATTTTTAATGCGTCTGAAATGCCAAATATACCTTCCAGTTTTTGATCGATTACAACGAAGATGGGTGTCCATGCTTGTGTACGACAAAGCTCGATAAAGTCCGCGCCAATTTTAGTCTCAATGCCGAGTTGGGTGAGGTACTTTAGAGAGCCGACTTGAACGTTTTTGCCGTTAATTATTGCTTGTACGCCAAGCCCTCGTTGATTTTCGAAATCACTATGGGGTAGTGCTGAAACTTGTAAGCTCTCTGCATATTGGCAAACGGCTTTGGCTAATGGATGCTCTGACCCTACCTCTACCGAATAGGCGTACTCTAGCAGTTCTTGCTTTGATAAATCGCCATAAAAGGCTTGCTGAACGGTTGGCTTACCTAGGGTTAGGGTGCCTGTTTTATCAAACACGACAGCATCAATTTTGCTTGCAGATTGCAACACATCGGCATCTTTGATCAGAACGCCAAACTCAGCGGCTTTGCCAACGCCTACAGTAATTGAGAGCGGCGTTGCTAGGCCTAAGGCACATGGACAAGCGATGATCAGCACGGTAGTCGATACTACGAGCATATAACTGGCGCTAGGTTGTGGGCCAACAAAAAACCAAACTAGGGCGGCAATAGCTGCGATAGCGACCACAACCGGAACGAAAATAGCTGAGATGGAGTCTGCAAGCTTAGCAATCGCAGGCTTGCTGCTTTGTGCTTGGCGAACCATCTGAATGATTCGAGCCAACATGGTGCTTGAGCCAATCCCAGTTGCTTCAATGATTAAGCTGCCATCACCATTAATGGTTCCTGCTGAAACACCATCATTAATCGATTTAACGTTGGGAAGCGGTTCGCCAGTCAGCATCGACTCATCGATATAAGATTCGCCAGATACCACGACACCATCGACAGGGACTTTTTCTCCCGGTTTCACTCGTACTTGCATACCGACTTGGATGACCTCTACGGCGATAGTTTGCTCTTTACCATCGACGATAACCACGGCTTTTTGAGGCTGTAAGTTTATCAGCGCCTGTAAAGACTTAGTGGTACGTGCTTTGGCTTTGGCTTCAATGTAGTGACCCAAAGAAATAAGGCCAACAATCATGGCGCTGGCTTCAAAATAGACATGACGAGAAGCTTCAGGGAACCACGATGGGATCAGAACAACCAACATTGAATAGAACCATGCTGCGCCTGTACCCAGAGCGACCAAGGTATCCATGGTCGCACGTTTATGCATCAGAGATTGCCAAGCATTGGTGAAGAAGCTGCGACCTGAGGTTGCAAGCAGTATCAAACAAACGACACCAACCAAGCCCCAAGTCAGTTGGTCGTTAAACGTGGCAATGGTCATGCTGCCACCGAACACGCCCCAAGCCATTAGCGGAGCACCGATAAGCAGCGCACTTACTGAGTTTCTAAGAAAGGCTTGTTGAGTAGAAAGTTGTTGTTCTTGCTGTTTTTTTTGTTGAGTTGCCGCGTCATCAACGAACTCGGCACCATAACCTGCGTTTTTCACCGATTCTATGAGAGCGTTCTCGATGACGTCACGTTTTTTAGACGTGAAGACCAAGGCTGTCTGCTCTGCGAGGTTGATCTGAGCTTGGTCGACGAACTCATTCTTTTTCAGCGCTTTCTCTACCGAAGAAACACAACTCGCACACGTCATTCCCTCAAGAACCAGGTGATAGGTATATTGGCTAGCAGCAGGTTTATCTTGTGTCGGCTCCACTGGCGCTGTTTTTTTATCGTCTTCTGAATCTGAATTAGATAAAGGCTCATTAACTTCAGTGTAGGGAGCCGCGTGATAACCCACGCTTTCGATCAGCTCAATAAGATCGGGTTCTGAAAGCAGAGTAACCAAGGACAATTCATGTTTGCTGATTTCTAGGTCTGAGATTTGCTCGGTGTGTTCAAGTGCTTGAGTCAGCTTGCTCACGCACTTACCGCAGCTAAGACCGGATAACGAAAGGTGTAGTTTATTGCCCATGCTATAACCAAGCGTCGCTAACTTTTCGTTGAGTTGAACGTAACTAAAAGGAGTCGAAATATCGATGTATGTCGGCGATATATCATTGATCGTCGTATTGTCGACTTCGCCAAACAGTGTGCGAACTTTCTTCGCACAACCCATGCAATTTAGGCCGTTGAGCGCAGTTGTGTAATGGTTCATATCGATACTCCAATTCTCATCTACGCCTAACATAAACCTTCCCGTAAGGGTAAGGTCAAACATAAATTCAAGAATTTGATATTAGTGGCATATTAATGGGTGGGGTACGCTGGTGAAATAAGCGGGAGTTAAAGAAAAGCGTGGCTATAATTTATTGGCTCAGACTATAGATTTGCTACATCGAAGCTGAATTTGGCCTTTCTACAGTGGCTTTCGCACAAGATCCGCGCATTAATCATTCACTACTGATTGTAGATTTAAGCGGTGGTGATAAAATAGCGCCCAAAATTTAGTGATATTTGGCTATTACAGACTTTGTATTAGACCCCACTAAAAGAATCACCTACATAATCAAGGTATTTAAATGACGGTTAAAACTCGTTTTGCTCCTAGCCCAACTGGCTATCTTCACGTTGGTGGTGCACGTACTGCACTTTACTCTTGGCTATTCGCTAAGAACCAAGGTGGTGAATTCGTTCTACGTATCGAAGACACGGACCTTGAGCGTAACTCTCAAGAAGCGGTTGATGCAATTCTAGAAGGCATGCAATGGATGGGTATGGAATGGGATGAAGGTCCTTACTACCAATCTAAGCGTTTTGACCGTTACAACGAAATGGTTGATAAGCTACTTGCTGAAGACAAAGCATTCAAATGTTACGCGTCTAAAGAGCTGCTTGACGAAATTCGTACAGAGCAAGAAGAAAACAAGGAAATGGCTCGTTACGATGCGAACCACCCTAAAATTGTTGCAGCAAACAAAGCAGCAAAAGAAGGTGATGCGTGCGTTATCCGTTTCCGTAATCCTAAAGAAGGCAGCGTAGTATTTGATGACCAAATTCGTGGTCGCATTGAAATTTCTAACAGCCAACTTGATGACCTAATCATTCGTCGTACAGACGGCGCTCCAACTTACAACTTCGTAGTTGTAGTGGATGACTGGGATATGGGTATTACACACGTTGTTCGTGGTGAAGATCACATCAACAACACACCTCGTCAAATCAACATCTACGAAGCACTAGGCGCGCCAGTTCCAACTTTCGCTCACTGTGCAATGATTCTTGGTGATGACGGTGCGAAACTTTCTAAGCGTCACGGTGCTGTTTCTGTAATGCAATACCGCGATGAAGGTTACCTACCAAATGCACTGAACAACTACCTAGTTCGTTTAGGTTGGTCTCACGGTGACCAAGAGATCTTCTCTCAAGAAGAGATGATTGAGTTCTTCAGCCTTAAAGCAATCAGCAAGTCTGCATCTGCATTCAACACTGAAAAGCTACTTTGGTTGAACAACCACTACATCAAGACTTCTGAGCCTGAGTACGTTGCAAAATACCTGCAATGGCACCTAGACGCACAGAAGATCGATACAACAAACGGCCCAGCGATCACTGAAGTGATCAAGCTAGTTGGCGAGCGTTGTAACACGCTTATCGAACTTGCTGAGCAGTCTCGTTACTTCTACGAAGATTTCTCTGAGTTTGAAGCTGGCGCAGCTAAGAAGCACCTACGTGGTGTTGCTAAAGGCCCACTAGAACTTGCTCTTGCTAAGGTTGAAGCACTTGAAGATTTCACTACTGTAAACATCAAAGATGGTGTAATTGCAGCGGTATGTGAAGAGCTAGAGATCGGCATGGGTAAAATCGGTATGCCACTTCGTGTAGCAGTAACAGGCGGTGGCCAGTCTCCTTCTGTTGATGCTGTGATGGAGCTTGTTGGTAAAGAGCGCGTAATCGCTCGTATCAAGATGGCTCTTGAGTTCATCGCTGAGCGTGAAGCTAACGCTTAATTGAGCGATTGCTAGATTTAAAAAAGGGTCAGTAACTTGGTTACTGACCCTTTTTATTTGTCTTGAGCTTCGTCGCTTAGAGCTTTGCCGATTAGAACAGTGTCGATTAGAGTTGAATCGTTATAGCTTGTCGTCAGTAATCAGTTGGGTCGCTTGAGCCGCTGTTTTTTTATCGAACAAGATATCCATCATCGCTTTGATGCGTTCGATATCGTCGCCAAACTTTGATAAATTGCCGCTATTGGGCGCCTTAAATTCTACGTTGCCTACGCGCTGTTGATCTTGATAAGCTGAGATCTTGGCGTCTGCCACAAAGGTTCTGAAATCCCAACTCCAGCGAGATACGTAATCAAGCGTAATATCCTCTGGGTTATGTTCTGAACCGTCTGCAACGACTTTACATTTCACCTGATTGTTCAGGCACCAGTCGAGCATGGAATCGAGGAAAATGCTGCGTGTTTTTACATCTTCTACGATAGTGATATTTTCGACGTTATTTGCTTCAGGAAGTGCATTTCCTGAATACTTCGGGGCACTACAACCTGCGAGCAAAACGATAACAGCAACAACTAACCAGTTTTTCATTATCTATCCTAGATTTTTTTGAAGATGATTGAAGTGTTGATACCGCCAAAGGCAAAGTTATTGCTCATTAGGTATTCAACATTTAATTCACGGCCAGATCCTGTGATGTAATCAAGCTTGCCGCAGCGTTCGTCGATGTTCTCAAGGTTCAATGTTGGGCTGAACCAACCTGAATGCATCATTTCGAGGCTTAACCAAGCTTCAATCGCACCACATGCACCAAGTGTATGACCAAAGTAGCTTTTCAATGAACTGATTGGCACTTCGCCAAAAATGTTCGCCGTAGCATTACTTTCTGCAATATCGCCTTTTTCAGTGGCGGTACCGTGCGCAGAAACATAACCGATTTTTTCTGCCGGAAGTTGCGCATCTTTCAGAGCTTTTTCCATACAGATTTGCATGGTTTCCATCTGAGGTTGGGTCACATGAGCAGCATCGCAGTTGCTGGCAAAGCCGATGATCTCCGCGTAGATCTTTGCACCACGAGCCACGGCATGTTCATACTCTTCAAGAACAAGCGTGCCGGCACCTTCACCAATAACTAAGCCATCGCGCTCGCTGTCGTAAGGACTAGGGGATTTTTCTGGCGTGTCGTTTTTTAAACTGGTAGCAAAAAGGGTATCGAAAACAGCAGACTCAGTTGGGCATAGCTCTTCACCACCACCGGCAACCATTACGGTTTGGTAGCCGTGTTTGATCGCTTCATAGGCGTAACCAATCGCTTGGCTTCCTGAAGTACAGGCACTGCTGGTGGGAATCACGCGGCCGCGCAGGCCAAAGAACAATCCTACGTTTACCGCTGCGGTGTGTGGCATCATTTGCACGTAAGTTGTTGCGGTGATCGCTCGTGTCGACTTCTCGTTGAGCATTACGCCAAACGCGCCTACAGCATCAGTACTGCCGGTTGAAGAGCCGTAAGCAATGCCTGTTTCGCCATTGGTCAAAATGTCGTGGCCAATCAGCCCTGCTTGCTCTAGTGCATTTTCTGTCGCAACGGTGGCTAGACGCGATACACGGCCCATGCCACGTACTTGCTTACGTTTATAGTGTTTAGGCAGTTGGAAGTCATCAATGGGCGCAGCTAGCTTAGTGTTGAGGCCATCATACTGCTCAAAGCTTGGCATATACTGAGTGGCATTTTCACAGGCTTTTAGTTTTGGTTCGATGTGCTGCCAATCATTACCAAACGCGGTAACACCAGACATGCCAGTTACAACAACGCGGCGGGTCATACTAAGCCTCCATTGACTGAAATCACTTGGCGAGTGACGTAGCCTGCAATATCAGACATTAGGTAGCTGACTAGGCCTGCCACTTCTTCCGGCTCACCCATTCGGCGCAGTGGTACTTGAGGAAGCGCATGATCTTTCACATGCTCATCCACCATACCTGTATCGATCAAACCCGGAGCGACACAGTTTACTGTGATTTTACGTTTCGCTAGCTCTAAAGCCAGAGACTTAGTTGCGCCAATCACGCCCGCTTTTGCTGCTGCATAGTTGGTTTGACCGCGGTTACCCATGATGCCGGATACAGAAGCCAGAGTAACAATTCTACCGCCTTTGCGTTTTTGAACCATAGGCATCACGCACGGGTGAAGAACGTTGTAGAAGCTGTCGAGGTTGGTATGGATAACGCCGTCCCACTCTTCTTCCGTCATGGCTGGAAATGCGGTGTCACGAGTAATACCGGCATTATTCACAACACCATAGTAAGCGCCATGCTCGGCAATATCTGACTCAAGTGTTTCGCGACATTCGCTGCGATTACTGATATCAAATTGGATTAGACGTCCAGCACCACCGAGCTCAGTGATCGACTTTAATGTGTCTTCGGCACCCTGTTTGTCACCCATGTAATGAACGGCGATTTCAAACCCGTCTTTTGCGAGTTGAATAGCGATCGCTTTACCAATGCCTTTGCTGGCACCAGTGACTAAAACCTGTCGGGTCATGATGGGCTCCTAGTTTTCATTTCTTGTAATTTTTGTTCGGTCGGCACGTAGACGTTGAGTTGGCATTGAGCCACTATCTCACCTTGGTCTTCGACTCGGGCGGTAAACACAGCCATGCCACTGTCTTCCATCAGTTGCTCGGCGTAGATATCAAGGGTCTGACCTTGAGTGAACTCATCACACAGTGACTTGTAACGGCGAGAACCCAGCAAGAAGCCGATCGGGGGAGCAGTGCTGTTTTTTAATGCGTGGTATCCAGACCACGCGGCAACCGACTGCGCCATAAACTCGATACCAACATAAGCGGGTACGGTTTGAGTGTCTGCGTTAAAGAACAGGTTATGTGCTCCAATATCCACTTGGCAGTGAATCGATAACGCCTCTACGCTGATGGCACGATCGATTAATATCATCGGGTCATCATGTGGGAGAAGTTGGTCTACAGAGGGGATATCAGTCATTTACTACACCAAAAATCAGGCTAATGTTGTTGCCACCAAAAGCAAATGAGTTACTTAAGATGTTCTTTACTTTAAGTTTCTGGGCACAGTTTACCAAATCAATCTCAATATCCTCAGCTTTATCCTGACATTTTTGTAAGGGAAGCGGTAAGTCATATTTTAAAATATGCCATGCTATTGCAGCCTCTATCGCACTTGCAGCGCCAAGAGTATGCCCGGTGAGCGGCTTGGTTGAGCTAACGGGAACCTTGTTTGCAAAAATACGATGAATGGCTTTGCTTTCCATCGAGTCATTGAGCTGTGTTGCGGTGCCATGAGCATTGATGTAACCAATGTCATCCGCTTGTAACTGTGCAGAATATAAAGCTTTTCTCATAGCTTGTTCTGCGCCATTTCCTTCAGGGTGGGGCGCTGAAATGTGGTGTGCATCAGAGCTATCACCACAGCCTAATAAAGCAATGCTAGGTATATTCTGGTTTGTATCAGCGACATTCACTTTTGTTTTACTGAGCAACATAAATGCCGCTGCTTCACCGATGTTGATGCCATTTCGAGAGGCACTAAATGGCTGACAATGTGTGGTCGAAAGTGCTTCCAGACCATGAAAGCCATTGAGCGTCAGCTTACACAAGGTGTCTACACCTCCAACCAACACAGCATCAGCCATGCCTGAATCCAACAAGCGTTGAGCGGCCAGAAATACACGGCCACTGGACGAGCAAGCGGTCGAGATTGCGTAGCTTGGCCCTGTTAATGAGCAATATTGACTAACAAACTCAGAGGTATTCCCTAGCTCTTGTTTTGAGTAGTGATAGTGCTCAGGAAACTCACCGTTTACCAATTTATGTTTGAAAGCGGCTTCACCATCAGAAATCCCCGAGGTGCTTGTGCCGATAATCACAGCAATTCTATCTGCGTCAAATTGTGACTTTGCTTGCTCGATAGAATCTTTGATTTGCTCAAGAGCCGATAAAGCTAACTGATTGTTGCGAGTAGCGTATTCGGCAAGGTGCTGAGGGATTTCAGGCAGTTCACCAGTCACCTTACCGATGACAGTCGACTTGCCATCATTCAGCATATCACTGACTTCAACCATATTGGATTTACGTATGTCTTTGAGGCAGCCGTGAATGTCAGCAACGCTCGAGCCTAGCGCCGAGTGGAAACCACAATCTTGGATGTAAATAGGCATAGTGTTCAGCTCTTACTTGGGTTATCAGTAATCGTTGAGTTCAACGTTTGTATGGTGATGGTGTAGCCTTGGACCAAATGCTTGAAAACAATGTTTCCAGAGAGCTTCGGTTCATTAGTTTTTGCTTGATACTCGATACGAATAATGGCTCGTTGGCTACTATCAAACACGGTTCTTGTACTGTTAGAATCGACTATGTGCCAACCTATATTTTGCATAGGCTGAGTCCACGCTTCAACTGGCCATAGAGTCAGCATTAAATTGAATAGCACCTGCTCCGGTTGTGGCAAAGTTGCACCAAGCCCAGACAAAATTTGCGTATCAATCACTTGGTCTTGGTACTGCAGTGACAAAATTCGAGTGCCCCAAGATGAAAAACCAGCTAGCACCACTTTATCTGGTGTCACTTCAACTTGGACAGGAAGTTGTTGAGTTTCGTCTTGCCAGGTTGCGCTAATCAACTGACTTGCCGTAAATGAAAATTCAAGCTCAGAAGGCAAGGGTAAGGTTAATTCGGTATCATTGTCGACAGACACACTTGCGCCAGCCGGCTGCTGAGAAACCATTGAACAGGCAGTGAGTAGAATACCCACTAGTGTGGCGAAGGTTATCTTATATATCTTGCTCATCGAAAAGCCTCTCGAGAGGTTGGTCGTTCTACGTTTTTACTACTGTTGATCGCGAGCGGCGAAAGTAGCCACGCGACAAAGATCCCTGTCAGAACAGTAACACCGAAGCTATGAATGGCATGAGTCTGACTTAGCGACAATAAGCCAAATGAAAGCAACGTTGTGAGACCCGATAGGGTAATCGCTAATAAGGTGCTTAGTGATTTTTTCTGCTCAGCAAAGAACAGGGTATAGTCGATACCAATCCCTAAAATTAGAATGAGTCCAAGCAGGTTAAACAGATTCAGTGTCGAGCCTAAAATGCCCGTGACCGCTAGCCCTGCGACTCCGGAAATCAATGAAGGCAACAGCATTAATAGGCTTTGCTTCACACCGTAGCGCCAACCTAAAACCATTCCAATTGCTACCAATGCTATCAATAGTAGTTCGGTGATCTTGACTCTATATTCAGCAAAAAGCGACGAGATTTCATCGGCTTTATTAAGGTATTTAACACCTTGTTGCTGAGCAAAGCTTGAATCGAGCCATTGAGAGAACAGTGCTGAGTTTGTAACGTCTTTGATCAAAATGACTGACGCCGCTTGTCCATCGATAGGTTTTAACCAAAGTGGTCGAACAGGTTCTGACACCGGTGATTCTAAAAATCCAGATACTGTGATTGCTTCGAACTTAGGTAATTCTGGAAAGCTAGGCCAACCAAGCGTGTTCTGTAAGATATGGCTTTGCTGGCGATAGAGTTGTTCAACCAATTGATAGTTATCATGCTGGTCTTGTTTACTTAACAACTGCTGATTGATGCTGCGATATCCTGAGATACCTTGGCTATCGATTAAAGAGTCTAAGCTCGCGGTGATTTCCGACAGTTTTTTGAGTAGCTTTTGGTCGCTCTTGGCAGTCACCAAAAGCATACTTTGATCACTGCCTAATCCTGATATCTCAGTAATGGCTTGTTCTTGCTGTTTGAGTTGATTAGGCATCGCTTGAAGTTGACGAATATCGTCGTCGTAGCGAATTTGGCTGAGTGACATCAAGCTAACGACAGTCACTATTAATGGTAAGCCAATTCTAAATTTTTGGTTGCTCCACAGGCTTAACCAAGTATGCCAAAGCTTCGACAAGGGAAGAGGGCGTTCTTGGCTTGGTTTTGCCGCTAAAACCGGATACCAACACACCACACTGGCGTAAGCGGCGAACAGTCCAATCGACGAAAAAAGAGCAAGTTGCTGTAAACCCGGGAAAGGTGCCACCAACAGACCTAGGTAACCAATCAAGCTGGTGATCAGACCCAAGGTGATCGCAACAATAATATGTTTCAAGCCTTTGTCGCTTTGCCACTTGCTTCCTGCTGCCAAGCGATCAGTCAGGTAGTGAAAGGAGTAGTCGATGGATACGCCAATCAAGCTGGCACCGAACACCAAACTAAACAGGTGAACCTTGCCGAAGATAGCGACGGTACTTGCCAGCGCGACCAATAAGCCGCTACTGATTGAAAGTAAGGATAAGGCAAGTGGGAGGGCGCTACGAAATGTTAGCCACACCAATAAAATTACACCTACCGATGAGCCCAAACCAATGGTGCTGATTTCTGATTTCGCACTTTCGGTACCGTAATTGGCGTAGAACACCACACCGGTATGCTGCACTTTGACACCAAACTGCTTTTCGATCTGGCGCTCAATTGAATCAAGATCTGGAAGCTGCTCTTGAATCGCTAAACTATAAGGCGAACCTGCCAGAGTCGCAGTCACCAAAATATGAGTTTGCTCATTAGACTGGACTGTGAGGTAGCCTTCTTTCAGAACAAAGTTGCTTGATTGAACGCCAACTGCACTGATGTAGTCGCGAAATAGCAGAAATGGGTCGAGAGATAGCTCTGCTGCAGTGACGCCTGAGAACGGATTGTACAAAGATTGAATGACATATTGAGCTCGCGAATCCGGCGAGTAGGTCAGCGTCTCTTTTTGTTGTTGGGTTAGAAGTTGAGCTCGGTGACGAAAATAGAAATCGCTCCACTGGCTTTGAGTGCTGGCGTTGATTTTGCCTTGAACTTGCTTAAACAGAGTTGGCTGATTTGAGAAAGCTCTTTGGTTAAGTTTTTTTTCAAAAGCGTCAGTCGCTGTCATAGCCTGTTCGACGTCGGAGGCACTTATGATAAACACCACTTGCTCACTCATCGAGCTAGATATTTGCTGAAAGGCTTGCTCTACCATGGGGTCTTGCTGGTTTTCTGGCAGCAATTTCATGATGTTGCTTTCAATGGGTACTGACGAAGAAAAAGCGAATTGTTTGATCAACAATCCGCTAAATAGCATTACGACAACAAGCCAAGCAAGGGCTAGGCTAGAATTGGAATTGTTGCGCTTCAGCATCTGATAATACTTCCGGTAGATGGCTTAACTGGCTAAATTCGATCACTGTGCTATCTCCACGAATTTCCTTTAGCTCAATGCGCTCAATATCATTGTGTCCTTGCAGCGTGATGGCTTCAAACACCGCATTCATTGGAGAACTTTTTGGTATTAGAGTGAGTGTCCATGACGCACTCTCTGTGCTTTTATTTGCACTTTCATCTGAGCTTGGCTCGTTCGCTGGTTCAAATGACAGAGAGAATTGTTCTTGAAGTTTTTGCGTATCGCCTTGGAATACTGACAAGAAGATATGGCTGAAATAAAATGCCATTGGGTTTTCTTTGTCAGTAATTATCTTAGCAGGTTGATCAGCAAACCTTTGACTCAGTTTGTTATCTGTGAGCACTAGGCTCACAGGAAACGGGGTTGCTTGCGTCCAAAGTAAACCACTCGACTTATCTAATAAAAACGTTCCTTGTGACGTCAGAGGTTGGGCAAACATTTCCATATTGCGTGTTTGAGTAAACTCGCCACGGACAATACTATTTGCGCTCAACACCGTTTTCAGTTCTGAAATAGAAGTTACGCTAGTTGTGTTCTCATTAGCGGTAGTAAGGCCACTTACCATCACAGAAGCAAGCCCTAGCAGCGCGATGCTAATGTGTTTGCGACTGCGTTTAAACAGACTCATGTTTCACCTGTTGGTTGTTAGAGGCTTGAGATTTATGTTCAGCAGCTAGAGGTAAGCAACCGAATTGGTGCCAATGCTTAACTTTATCGGTAAATATTTTCGGCGAAGCAAAACACATCTCTTGCTCTTCAATGGTTACCGCAACTTGCATGGTATGAGCGCGTGTCATACGAGCACCTGTGTTGGCATCGTGAATTTCGTAGTCAACACGCAAGCGGTTTTCCCATTCAGTTAACTTAGCGGATACCTTGATCTGATGATTAAACGGTATCGCTTTGATGTACTTTACACGCGTGTCGATGATCGGCCACATGTAGCCTGAATCCTTCATCTCATGATAGGTGTACTCAATCTTATCCATCATGATGCGCCTTACTTCTTCAAAAAATCGGAAGTAATTACCGTGATAGATCACGCCCATTGGATCGGCATCTTGGAATGAGGTTACTAAAGTAACCTCAGATTGTAATGGATGAAGGATTTCAGACATAAATCGCTCTCAACAATATTGCGTAAAGGGGTAGCTACTTTATGAGGTTAGCTACTTTATGAAGTTAACCACTCTATGAGTAAAGTGACCAATACTGACTTTGAATACGAGAAATAAAGTGGCGTAGATCGCCTTCAAGCGGACGATCCTCGACAATAAACTCAAACTCTTTGAGTACTTCGTCGCGAATGTGCTTCAGATTTTCACTCATGTGGTGCTCATCAAGCTCATTGTGGCGCTTACGAAGTTCAAGCGCTTGTGTACCCGCGAGAAGTGATGCTGCCGCTACTTGTTCAGTCAGTTCTAGAACACGTAGGCAATCACGAGCCGCTATGGTGCCCATGCTGACTTTGTCTTGGTTATGGCACTCGGTTGAACGAGAGAACACGCTTGCTGGCATGGTGTGTTTCAATGCCTCTGCTGTCCAAGCTGAAACGCCAATCTGTACTGCTTTGAAGCCGTGGTTAATCGGCTTACGTTCGCCTTCTGCACCGGTTAGGTTAAATGGTAAGCCGTTGTTGAACTTGTAATCCATCAACTGCGCCATTTGGCGATCAAGTAGGTCAGCAAGGTTGGCTACTGCTGTTTTTAGCGTATCCATTGCCATTGCGATATGACCACCGTAAAAGTGTCCACCATGCAGTACGCGCTCATTGTCACCATCGATAATTGGGTTGTCGTTGGCGCTGTTTAGCTCGTTCTCGATCATTTGGCGAAGCCAAGGTAGGGAGTCTTGAACGACACCGATAACGTGTGGAGCACAACGCAATGAGTAACGATCTTGCAGACGGTCACTGTTGCGAGGTGGGCGTTCTGCTTGAAGGTCGTCGCGTAACCACGCTGCAATTTGTTGTTGACCAGGGTGAGGTTTCACTGCGAACAAGGCTTCATCGAAGTGGAAGTCATTTCCTTGCATACCCACAGATACCATCGCCGTTATCTTAGTCGATAGTTGTGCTAGGTATTCCGCGCGTTTGTAGGCGATACAAGCCAAAGCTGTCATTACTGACGTGCCATTCATCAAAGCTAAGCCTTCTTTTGGCTTAAGCTTGATAGGGTTAATGCCTAATTCTTTGTAGACGTCACTGGTCGGGCGAACTTCGCCTTTATAGATAACATCGCGCTCACCAATCAGTGCTGCCGCTAAGTAAGACAACGGCGTTAAATCACCACTGGCCCCAACCGATCCTTCTTGAGGAATACGTGGTGAGATATCTTGGTTAATCAGAGTAACGATCTGGTTGAGCAGATCGTGAGTCACACCAGATACACCTTGTGACAATGAACACAGGCGCGTTGCTAATACTGCACGAGATTGTTCGTGAGACAATATTTCGCCTAAACCACAGCCATGAAAGCGCGTTAGATGCAGTGGGAGTTCGTCGACTAGGTTTGGCGGAATCGCAACGGTACATGAATCTCCGTAACCGGTTGTCACGCCATAAATCACGCCTTCTTCTTTCAACAGACGTTCTAAGAAAGCGACACCACGGTCGATCTTAGATGTGAAGGCTTCACTTGAGTTCATCGAAGCTTTTGCGCCTTGTGAGATAGCTACAACATCCTCAATTGTGAGGAGTTCGGCACCAAAAGTGATGCTATTTGGATTCTTTTTCGTCATGGTGCTGGTTGCTCAATGTCCAAAAATTAAAAAAGTTATACCACTGAAGCGGTGCTTTCAGTGTGTAGTGCTGAAGTCGATCTGCGTATTTTTGCACGACTTGCTGTAAAGATTGTTCGCGTGTCTTTCTTGGCAGCTCGATCTTGTCGCTGAAATGCTCGAAATAAACATTAAAGTGCGGCTTAGGTTGTGAGTCGTCACGCAGCCCAAATAATAAAAATACCGGCGCTTTGAGAACAGAGGCTAACATAAATGGTCCTTGAGGGAAGGGAGCTTCCTTACCCAAGAACTCCGCCCATACTGAACGGCTCTCTTTGCTGGTGGAGGTTCTATCGCCAACAATCACAATCCATTCGCCTTGTTCTAGTTTCTGCTGCAACAAGATAGCGGTATCTGGCCCCATTGAGGTCACTTGGATTAGGTTTAAATCAGACTGCGGATTGACTGCTTTCATTACCGAATTAAAACGCTCAGCGTGTTCGGTGAAAACCAGCGCATTGATTTTGATGTTCGAGTGTCTGCGACCCAAAGCTCGGCACAGTTCGATATTACCAAGGTGAGAACCCAGAATCACGACACCTTGTTGGTTGGCTACCATGCTCTCGAATTGCTCTTGACCATGTATGGTGAGGTTATCTACCGAGAAATCGCCTTTCCATGCCGCTAACTTGTCTAGCATCGTATGACCAAAAGAAAGCAGATGGTTATAGCTGGTTAATTCAGTGGGTAACTCAATATTCTGTTGTTCAGCGTAGGTTTTCAGTTGAAATAGATACTGTTCTGAGGCGTTTCGTGCACGTTTTCCCGTTAGATGGTAGTAACCCATCACACCGCGTAAAATCAGATTGAATACGCCTCTGCCTAACAAGGTATAAACGGCCAATAACAGTTTGATTCCCAGCACAGTGCCGCGCTCTTGAGTTCGCGACCAATGGGGTTGTTCTGAACCCATTTGTTCGGAATTTACCTGTCTTGAATCTGCCGAGGAACCTTGGCTATTTTCAGCCGATAAATTGTTCGCTGAGTCCGACTTGAAATGACGAGTAATCAGTTTTGGCGCTCTTGGCAGCATGCCGAAGAACAGTCTTGTGTGCATCCAGCTGATTTTTACGTTATCCCACAGAGCGTCGAAATGAGAAACACCATTTTCAGGATAAATAACTCGTGTCTCAATAAAGTCGATGTCGCAACCTTCCCAGTAAAGGCGAACCAGAATCTCAATATCGAAGTCCATTCGAGACCCAACGTCGTATTTGCTGAGCACTGCCCGTGTTTGGTTGATAGGGTACGCTCGAAAGCCGCACATGCTGTCTTTAATTGATAACGAAAGGGTTTCTATCCATACCCAGATATGTGTCGCGTAGCGTCCGTATAGCCTTGCCTTAGGAACGCTCTCGTCATAAACAGGCTGACCTGATATCAAGCGCTGAGGTTTGTCTTGCGAAGCCTGGATTAATGCGGGTAGCGCTTCAAGGTCGTGTTGCCCATCAGCATCAATTTGAATAGCGTGGCTAAAACCGAGATCTTGCGCTCGCTTGATACCCGCTTTTACTGCGCCACCTTTGCCTTGGTTCTGCTCAAGTGTCACCAGAGTTACGTTTGGATTATCAGCAAGGGGAGTCAAAAATTGTTTGGTCGCGAGTTCACTGCCATCATCAACAATAATGATCGGAAGTTTGAAATTAAGAAGTGATGAGACCACCGAGGGCATGGTTGCGCCGTGGTTAAAGCACGGAATTAGGAAGCAAGCCTTGTAGTTGCTTTCTTCAAGTGCGTGTTGAGAAACAGCCTCAGCGCTATTCACTTTTCTCTCCCAGCTTCATTTTGCCTGAAGAGTGAATCTGTTCGCCGTTGTTTGAGGTGTAACTAAAGCTCAGTTTGTCTTTGTCAGCGTCCCACTTTAATGACAACTGAATAGTCGAGTCTGGCAGGATCGGTTCTTGGAATTTGATGACTTCCATGCCTTTAAAGAAACCAGGGACACTCAGTTCTTGGACTGCGTAGTGAAGTGCCCAATCAATCTGTGTAACACCAGGAAGAATAGGAAAGCTCTTGAAGTGCCCCTTAAAATCGGTGATGTCACCAGCAATATGGAGTGTCAGGGTCGATTCTTTCTCTGCAGTGTCAACAGCAATGACGTTTGGTTTTCTCTTATCCATAGCGTGTGCTTAGAATCCTTGGGCTGAAAATGGGTGTTCTGACAAAAATATAAAAAGATAATCTCAGTGTAAAATACGAACAGCGGTTTCTATGATTTTATTAGCTGTTCGATATGAGAGGTTAGTCGCTTACCTTGGCTGTTGAGGGGAATTTCATCAACAATGCGATATTTTCTTGGGATAGCGATCGGTTCTAACCATTTTCTAAGTTCTGAACGCAGCATCAACCAGAACTTACCTTTACTCATGGTGGTGAGAGTCGCTTGGCCATCCTCTGATAATACCAAAACCGACGCCAAGATTAAGCGTTCAGGTTCTTCGAATGGAATGACGACACATTCGCTTATCCAAGGCAGCTGCTCTAGTCGCTTTTCGACTTCAACCAGTGATACTCGTTTTTCTTCTATCTTGATCACTCGGTCGGTTCGGCCTTTCAATATAAATTGATTCTCCGAGACCATTTCGCACTCATCGGCGGTTTGATACCAGTTATTGTTATCGATGTACGGCGACAATAACTTAATGCAATTCTCACTGTTGAGACTTGCCTCAATACAGTCAAAAAGTTGCCAAGGCGTTTGAGCGCTCTCTTGCTGGCGAAATGCGATGCCACCAGTTTCTGTGCTGCCAAAAACCTCGATAGGAAAATGTCCTAACAAGTTAAGTGCTTGGTGAGCCGATTCGGTGGGCAAAGGTCCACCTGAAGAGAACACACCAGCAAGCTGCGCGGTATTGATTTCGTTCTTTAATCGTTTGAGTAGAGCAGGGCTGCTGATCAGCACACAGTTTTTATTGGCGTGAGACAGAATCTGCTCAGGGTACTCAAGGTTGCTTCGAGCAAATGGAACACCAGAGCATAGTGGCCATAAGATTCTAAACAGCAAACCATAGATATGCTGGTGCGAGACCGTACTGTGGACTCGGTTTCCCTTAAGTAAGTCGCCCCAGTTTTTATCTAGCTGAGCCGTTTCAATATCTAGGTGTTCTAATGTTTTATTGATTGCCTTGGGTGTACCGCTTGAACCTGAAGTAAACAGGGTCAAATGGATTTCTGCCAAGTCAACGGGCGGAAGATTATCGGTTCGAGGCTCGCGTGTTTCGGTGTCTAATAAGGTTTGGATATTGCGAACGTCACTCACCTCAACTTCGCCAATCGAGTCATCAACTAGCAGGCAATCAAACTGTTCGCTTAACTCAGCAAGTGCACAAGGTTGGTAGTTACCCGGTAAGATGATGTGTTTGTTAGCTGCTGCACACGCCAAAAATGCTATCGAAAATAGGTAGCTGTCTTGGGTACAAATCGCGACTCGTTGAAAAGGGGATGAAGATAAAAGGTGTACGAGTCGAGATAAGTCGTCGTTAAATGTTTGCCACGTAATCTCGCTCTTGTCGTCAAAGCAGACAATAGAATCAGGCGATCTGTTCTGACTGAGAAGTTCAGACAAGGAAGTGTAAGAGACGGTTTGGGTCATAACAATTTAACTCTGACGAATGCGCTGTCTTACTACCCACTCTCCTGCAAAAAGTAACCCGGCGAATACATAGCTGAGTAAGCCATTGTATAGGGTCCATATTTCAAGCGGTTGGAAGCAAGTGTAAAGTGCGATTGAGCCATTAATAACGAAGAACAGACACCAAACTTTGGTGACTTTTCGTGTGTAATCAACGCCACTTTGCGGAAGTTCAGGCTCTTGGATGCGAGCAAGGCGTTCGATAATTGTTTGAGGTTGCCATAGGCTTGTAGCAAATACAGCCAACATACAAACGTTAACGATAACGGGATAGTAGGTTAACCAACCATGTTGCTTGAACGTTAACCCTAATACCAACAGAACAATTCCGGCACTTCCACTGATCCAAGCTAAGTGTTTTAGCTCTTTGATTTTAGCCTGACCACCAGTGAAAATGCGTACAGTAAAGATAACGGCCAGAACAATGCCAACGGTTTGTAGACCAAACTTGTTGAGCCCAAAGTAAACCGCTATTGGATAAGTGAAAAGTATGATTGCCGACAATAAAGTCAGCAGAGGACGCATTATGCGTCCTTCAATAGTTCAACCACAGACTCTACAACGTCATTAACGGTGCGTACTGCTTTGAACTCTTCAGGTTTGATCTTTTTACCCGTTACGTTTTGTAGATGTACGACTAGATCAACGGCATCAATGCTGTCTAGGTCAAGATCGAGATAAAGGTGAGCTTCAGGAGTGATATCTTCAGCATCAAGCTCAAACAGCTCAATCAGCGCATCTTTAACCTGGTTGTATACTTCTTGTTGGTTAGCTTGTGTCATAAAGATCTGTCTAGTTGTTCGTTTGAGATGAGATGTAATTAGCTAGGTTTTCAACCGAAGCAAAGTGCTGGCGAGTGTTTGAATCGTCGGCATCGATAACAATGTTATATTTTTTCTTGATAGCAAGACCAAGCTCAAGGGCGTCGATAGAATCCAGTCCAAGTCCATCGCCAAATAGTGGAGCCTCTGTTTCAATTTCATCAATGCTCATATCTTCAAGGTTCAGTGCGTCGATGATCAGTTGTTTTAATTCGTTGTGTAATGTTTCCACTTTGGCCTACTTAGTGCTTTATCTGAAATACTGCTTCAAGGGGGCGATTCTACATTATGCGTTGTATTTTCGAAATGCTGATATCGCCGTCGTTTTATTGAAGAGCTAAATACTTTCTTCGGAAGGGAAAATACTTTGTGCAAGATGATGGTTAAGGCGTCTTGCTGCCGAAGTTAAGTTGTTCGAATTCTCAATAAATGGTGCGACTTCTATTTTACCTTTCACCGCGACATGAAAAAAGGGTTTCGTAGCAGGAACTTGATACCATTTTTTCTCTTTCGTTAAGAATGTCGGAGAAACCGTAATGTGAATCACGCGTAAATCGGTTTGCGTTCGAGTGGCTATTTGTGCTGCACCACGTTGTAATGATGGTTCAATTCCTGGCGTTGTGCGAGTTCCTTCAGGAAAAACAAGCAACACGTTGCCACGTGAAAAACGTTCTTCACAGCGCTCTAAAAGGTCGTCAGGTGCTTGGTTAGGTATGTATCCCGCCGCTTTGACGATCCTTTTCATAAAAGGGTTTTCCCATATTGCAGCCTTAACGAGGCAATCGCATTGCGGCAGTTGAGAGGCGATCAGCACGTAGTCAATCAAACTTGGGTGATTGGCGATGATGATGCAGTTGCGATCTTCACGGAGCAGTTCGGCGCCATCAATTCGATAGTCAATAGCGCCAGTGAACTTCATTATTTGGCAAAAAGCATTGAATGAAAAGCGAATCAGTCGTTGAGCTTTAAGCTCTTTTTTAATGGTGTTAGATGTGGTGAGTGCGATCGACGGCAAGATCAAGAAGCTGAGAACTAAGCCTCCTAGACCAAAGATGGAGAAGCAAAGCCCTGTCGCGAATACTCGCCAATATTGATCGACCTTACTCATTCTTGAGTTCCAGTTTTTACGTTGTTGACCCACGACCAAGCTTGGTGCTTGCCTGCAATCGTCCAACGTTGGGTATCCAAAAGGATATGTTGTAGCGCTTGAAGGCCTTGTGGCAACTCGGATACTGATTGACTTGTTTCTACTGCTCTATAAATAGAGTAGTCATCGCCCGCAGTGAGAATTAAGCCTAACGCGTAATCTGCGTAGTTTTGCGTCTCATATTCCTGGTAGAGCTCTGGCAGAGGTTGGTCGAAATCAATGACTAAAACACGGTGCGATGGATGTTGGTAGAGGTAAAGGTACGCCTCAATCAATGCATTATGGAAGGTGTCTTGTCCGGCCGCTATTGAGGTCAGTGGAATTGGTGCTTTCGCGGCAATCGTTGTGAGGCCAGCAGCCGTGTTGTGTACTGATTGCGAGAATGCCATTGGCGAGGCATCATCACCTTCTAATATAGATTGAATTAAGATGGCGGTTCGGTGCAGTTCACCATGCCGACTGGCAAACACTAGGTAATCAATCGAGGTGTCTTTTAACAGAACCAATGCGGTTTGGACAGCAAGCTTGCTTTGTACGCTCATTCGGCGGCGCATCATTGGCGGGATGGCTTTAAATTCAGCTGTACCATTGTCTGGCCAAGCTAAATTAGCGCTCCATGTTTGCCATTCGGCATCAGAATTAAGACCGGCCGCATTTGCAGACCATTTCTCAATATTAAACGACATTAATTTGGATTGATTTGACATAGAGTATTGATTTGCTTTGGGTCTAACTAAATACTATGCGCGCTTATAAATAAACACAGGTAAGGGATTTAAATGAAATTACTAAAAATAGCCGTTTCAATATTGTTCATATTCGTTCTTGCAGGCTGCGGACGTGTACAGCCAGTAATGAATGTTGAGGATACTCCAGTTGCACTGAATCTTCAAAGTAAACAGGTGAAATCAGCTATTTATGAATCAGCTGAGAACCGAGGTTGGTTGGTTTCAGAGATAAAGCCTGGCTTGATCCGTGCAGAGCTGTATGTTCGCTCACACCATGCTGTGGTTGAAATTCCTTATAGTGACAAATTTTACTCTATTCTTTACGTTGAATCAGAGAATTTGAAGTATGACGATGGTGAAATACACCGTAATTACAACCGTTGGGTTAATAACTTAAACGTTGATATTAAACGTAAGCTTGCACAAATGGCAGCTGAGTAATCCTCTATTATTTAAAGTTAGGTTTTTCGTGTCGGAATATAAATTAGATCCATTCAACGCTTTAGAAGCAAAAACAGAAGCGCAGAAATTGTCTTTCGCTCCCATTGTTTTTCATACTGCCCGTACACTTCGTGATTTAGGTATCTTGCAATCGTTAGATGACGCGGGTATTAGTGGTTTACCTGCGGAGACTCTTTCGGAAATAACGGGCGTATCTGAGTACGGCGTAAAAGTTCTGCTCGATATGGCGTTAAGTGCTCATATTGTTATTTGGGACAAACCTAACTATAAAATGGCTAACCTTGGTTTCTACCTTCTGCACGATGGGATGACCAACGCGAACATGGACTTCACGGCTGATGTTTGTTACGCCGCGATGATGCATTTAACGGAAGCGATTGAAGAAGGCACACCTGCGGGCTTAAAAGAGCTAGGTGACTGGGAAACCATTTACCAAGGTTTGTCTCAATTGCCAGAAAAAGCAAAAGAGAGCTGGTTTAAGTTTGATCATTTCTATTCAGACCGTTCGTTCCCTGTTTTGCTTGAGAAGGTCTTCAGCAAGAAACCTAAGTCGCTTGTGGATATCGGCGGTAATACGGGTAAATGGGCGATGCAGTGCTGCAACCACGACTCAGATGTTGATATAACGATTGTAGATTTGCCACAGCAACTAGAAATGGCAATGGCAAACGCGACACTACATGGCCATCAAGACCGAGTAACGCCATTCCCAGCCAACATGCTCGACAAACAACAAGTGTTGCCGACGGGTGCGGATGTGTGGTGGATGAGCCAGTTCCTTGACTGCTTCTCGCCAATGGAAATTCTAAGCATATTAAAACGAGTTCGCTCTCATATGTCAGAAGAGGCGACTGTCTATATCCTGGAACTGTTTTGGGATGCACAGAAATACGATGCGGCGTCTTATAGTTTAAATGCGACTTCTCTTTACTTTACTTGTTTGGCCAACGGTAACAGCCGTTTTTACCGCAGTGAAGATTTCTTAGAAATCGTTGAGGAAGCTGGCTTTGAAGTGGTGACTCGTACCGACGATATCGGCCTCGGTCACACACTGCTTGAATTGAAAGCTAGCGCGCAATAAAAATAACAAATATGGCTTAAATAAATGAAGAAAATATCAACTCAAGTGGTGATCATCGGAGCTGGACCATCAGGGTCTGTTGCCGCGTCTTTGCTTCACAAGAAAGGCATCGATGTTCGAGTGATTGAAAAGAGTCTTTTTCCTCGCTTTTCTATTGGCGAAAGCCTGTTACCTGCTTGTATGGAAGTGATTGAACAAGCCGGTATGAGCAAAGCAGTAGCTGAAGCTAACTTCCAATTTAAAGATGGCGCGGCTTTCCGTAAAAATGACGTTTATACGGCGTTCAATTTTGAAGATAAGTTCTCTTCTGGACCGGGAACCACGTTTCAAGTTCAACGAGGCGCCTTTGATAAGGTGTTAGCCGATGCTGCTGAAGCACAAGGTATTACCATTGATTATCAACATGAGTTGATGGGCATTGATTTCACCGAAGGCAGCACGACTTTAGATGTCCAAGTTCTTGATGGAGAGCGTTATCAGCTCGAAGCTCAGTACGTTTTGGATGGCAGTGGCTTTGGCCGAGTACTGCCTAAAATGCTTAACTTGGAAGAGCCGTCATCGCTTCCTCCACGCAAAGCTATTTTCACGCACATTAACGATCATGTTTTAGACGTTGATACTGAACTAGAATATGACCGCAATAAAATTCTCATATCAGTGCATCCATCTAATCCTGATGTTTGGTACTGGTTAATTCCGTTTAGCAACGGCGTCTCATCATTTGGTGTCGTCGGTGAGCCTAAGTTCTTCGAGTCATACCCGGAAGATAAGATTGCCGCTCTTAAGCAATTAGCAACCGAAGAGCCTGGATTAGCTGAAATTTTAGCAAATGCCGAATACCCAAACCCTGCAGGTGAAATAGGTGGCTATTCTGCCAACGTAAAGCACCTTGCAACGGATAAGTATGCGCTGCTGGGTAATGCCGGTGAGTTTCTTGACCCTGTATTTTCATCAGGCGTTACGATTGCGATGAAGTCGGCCCAGTTTGCCGTTGAGTGTGTGGAAAAGCAGCTTAATGGTGAGAACGTCGATTGGGAGCGCGATTATGCGGCTCCGTTGATGGTGGGCGTAAACACTTTTAGAACGTATGTTGAGGGGTGGTACTCAGGTACTTTGCAGGATGTGATTTTCTATCAAGATCCAAACCTGAAGATTAAGCAAATGGTATGCTCGATTTTAGCTGGTTACGCATGGGATCAAACTAATCCGTACGTGAAAGAATCGCAGCGTCGATTGGCGACACTGGCAGAGATATGCCGAAGCTAGGTAGTCTATTCAGTGTGTGAGAGTATCTTCAAGCGCTAAGGTGACTAACCTACAAACAAAAACAGCCGCAAATGCGGCTGTTTTTGTTTCTGAAAATATGGGATTTCAATTCAATCGAGTGAAGACTACTTCAAGTCGATGCTGTTCAGTCGTCCCATAAATATCAACAGATCAATCACATCTTTATGGGCATCAAGCAGGGCGCGTTTGGTTTGGCTATAAGCGGCAAGTCGTCCATGCTTTCTGATTGAGCACACTTTGGTTTTGTATTTGTAGTCGCCGTTATCTGAGAATACACGCCACTTAGCGATGTAGCATTCGTCGCGGTGTTCAGGATCAGTCTGGGTAGGATTAGGCTTGAATACAATTTTTGGCTCTAAACTATGAGGTAGGCGCGTCATCAGATAGGGCTCTTTGAGGACTTTGGGCCAAAACTTGCCCCAAAGCTGTCTGCCCAGTTCGTCTCGTAACTTGATGGTTTTCTTTAGTGCTTTGTCTTCACCCATGCGAACAAAGCCGACAGAACGATGCAGTACCGTATCATCGGGTGTATGGATGTGAATTTTAAAAGCGGTTTTACCTTTCGATATGAAGCGGTAACCGGTAGCACCAATTAGATTATTCAGGCTCATAGTTTGCTAAATGATGATTATGTTATTAATAAGATTACGACAAATACGTAAAAACCGAAACTAATCATCATGAAAAAAATAAAGCCTTAGTACTTTTGCTAAGGCCTTATTAGAAACTATGAGCTGGGAGTGACACTAACTACATGATTTTCTGCATCACATCACCAATTTGAATGCTTCCTGCAAGGCTAGGCTGATCAATCGTGAGTTCGGCTTCATTTTCATAAACACGAGAAACCGTCAGAGTGATATCACTTTGAGATACTTTGTTACGTGGTAAGCCTCTTTGGTCGATAAACGAACCCGTGTGCCACAATTGCAGTTTGTCACCTTGTTGCACGCCATGCATTCGACCAAGATCAATGGTTACTGTATTGCCGTAGACCGCCGCAACTTCCGGAAGGGTAATCTTACACGATACTTCTGATTCCAAGTCCAGCATGATATTACGGCTGACGCGAAGCATCATGCTGCCATAAGTGGATGCCCAGAAGCGCGCGCTGCGTGTATCGACTTCACTGGTTTTAGCAAATGGCCATTTTGCTACTTCACGATAGCTACGATTGTAAACTTGGTGACCTGTTTTACCGTCGAACACTTGCATCTCTAGTGCAAACTGTCGGTTGATAACGTCATCTTTCAACAACTTAGATTCGACGGTTGCCGTTAAGTCGGTAATGTCGCCACCAATGATGTACTGCGCGCCTGTGTCTTGAGCGATCATCTTGATTATGTCAGGTCGACGCTTATCGATGTCATAATTTGTTGTACCAACCGAGACAAAGCTACGAGACTCTTTTGCCAACTGTCGATCAACGACATGGCCGAAATCATCACCGATGTTATAAATTCTTCCCATTACGGCTTGTTGAGGGGAGGTCACATCAATGTTGCCGACCAAAAATGTCTTCTTGTACTGACTTTCATGGCAAGCATTTGCCGAAGGATAGATGTCGATCCTTGCGGTGATCATTAGGTTGCCACCGCGAGTCTTTACTTTATCAACCAATATGTAGCGTACTTCGTGATTAGTAAACTGGAACTCTTTTTTACTCGCATCCAGATAAGGCGTGAGGTTGGAGATACTACCGATATCAGCACCAGAGAACTGAACCGCTTTATATACCGCGTCTTCCAGAGCGTGGACTCTTGCGGATTCTTCCGACGATACGATGGCTGCTGTACCGGTAACCTCATACCAAGAGGCATGAGCACTGAAGCTTATGGTTATCAGTGAACTTATTGAAAATAAGTAAGAAATTATTTTTTTCATCTATTCGTTACCAGTTGGGTATAAATATTGCTTAACAAATAACTATAAGCTTGAAGCTGACTTAAGTGCGTTTTTCTTAATCTGAACTATTAACGAAAAGCAAAGACTGTTCCAACATTGTAATCCATTGAAAAGAATAATGGTGAGAACATATTGGAACAGGCAGCACTAAAACTATCTGGAGATTAGATAATGAAAAAATGGCTCGTAGTTATGAGTGTCGTGTTACTGACATCATGCGCTTATTCGCCGATCTATAACGGCAAGTCTGAATATTCAGGCAGTCAGTTTATGTTGATGGACAGCCCTCGTCACACCATGGATTTTTTCGTGGAAAGTATGACCGAAGATTTAATCGTGTCGAATACGAGTATCTCAGCAAGAACACCGATTGCGATTACCTCGTTTGTTGATCTACAACACATGGATACAACCAACTGGCTAGGAAATTCGGTATCGGAAGGTTTCATTCATCAGTTTCAGCGTCGTGGCTTCAAGGTTGTCGATTTTAAAACGACGGGTTCTATCCAAGTGACTCACCAAGGTGACTTTGCGTTAAGCCGTGATTGGAAAGATTTAGCTCAAGAGCAAGACGTCCAATACGTGCTGACGGGGACTATGCTTCGCCAAGAGGGTGGTGTTCTAGTTAACGCTCGTGTGGTTGGAATGCAAACTCGTATTGTGGTTGCTTCTGCACAAGGCTTCTTGCCGGCAGACCGTATTGGTCGTGACCTTGATACTCTGAACAGTATTCGAACTCAAGATGGCGTTATTATTCGTTCTGACCCAACGATCAGCCAGCCTTACACTGTTATTCTTCGCCCTTAGGAGTTCGAGATGAAGAAGTTAATATTTGTTGTTGCCGCTTTATTGCTTGTTGGTTGTCAGCCACTGCAAAGTATGAGGCCTGATGATTTCTTGGTTGCGGTTGGTTACGCGAGTATCAGTGAGCAAAAAGGTCGTAACGACGAAGAAAGGCGCATCCGTGCGATGAGAGCCTCTAAGATTGACGCTTATCGTGAGCTTGCTGAACAGGTTTACGGTATGCGAGTAAGCGGCCGAGCTGAACTTGAAGATCAGCGCCTTGGTACTGAACGAACTTCAGGTGCGGTTGATGGTGTTATTCGTGGCGCAGAAGTAGTACGTAGTTACCCTGTGGGTGATAGTTATGTAACGGAACTTCAATTAGATATTCGTAAGATGGACCAACTACGTAATTACGGTGAAGTGCAGGCTGTGCCAGAAAAGAGACAACAAACGCTATTCTAGTTGTATGATCTCTTAGGCTGTAGGTTAATGATCATCGAGTTCTGTTTATCTAGTTAAAAGATTACCCAGTTATATGAGTTGCCACTCGTTTTCCAGATGGCGTAGCGGCAATTGATAACTGACGTAAATAAAAAAGCGGCAAGTATGAAGATACTTGCCGCTTTTTTATTTATCGATTTTGTCAGGGCGCTCAAAGGCTGATTAGACGTTTTGATAAAGAATAACGACAGGAATAGTCTGGGATACAGATACAGATACAGATACAGATACAGGCAGAAGGTTAATAAGGGGTATTACTGAAGAGGGAGGCTTAACTAGGCTTTTACGTTGGTTCCCAGCGTAGAAATCGTATGCGTTTGACCACCGGCATTGTAGGTCATGCCAATTTTACCGTGGCTTTGTTGCATCATATTACTGAGTTTTTTGAAGCTAAGGTGTGCTCGATTCAAGGCTTCGCCATTAACCAGGTTCGCTTGATGGCAATCGTGCACTATGGACTTGATGGTTGCGACTAACTGAGCTAGTTCAGAGTTCTCGGTCAGTTCTGAGATATTGGTATGGGCTGCGATTCGTTGATCTGTTGACCTTAGTTGCTCAACTAGGACCACTTTTTCTTTGGCGATTCTCTCAATATCGTTTGATTGTCGGCTCGTGATCGCGGTTTTCTCTGAACTTAATAATTCAGATAAGGCTTTGGCATTTTGAAGTTGAAAATTAACTAAATCTGCTAGTGCCGCCATAACGTAAACCTATTCATAACCTCGTGTGCTTTAAGGCAATCACTTTAATCAAAAGTGATAGTTGGCTTAAAGACCTTTTAATTCATCTTCGAACTTGATCATATTGTCTGCCAGTTTTTCTGGATCGACAGTGTATGAACCGTTCGCAATCGCTTCTTTGATCGCCGCAACTTTTACAGAGTCAAAACTCGGTTGT
Organism: Vibrio sp. PSi01; assembly: GCF_054960695.1. Taxonomy (NCBI): domain Bacteria; kingdom Pseudomonadati; phylum Pseudomonadota; class Gammaproteobacteria; order Vibrionales; family Vibrionaceae; genus Vibrio; species Vibrio sp. PSi01. Next base: position 16,554 of record NZ_JBHNYN010000020.1, on the reverse strand, counting down.
GCCGCCATATCTTGGTGGAGTTGACCAATGGCTTTGCCTTGTTGGCTAAGCGAAACCGCATCTTTGCTTGCTGGTGATTTAGTTGATACATCAGAGCGTGATGCCTCAGAGCTAGAATCAGAGCGTACTGCTGATCGGTTGGGGGTCGTTAGGGTTTGCCCTGAACGAATATTATCAATGCCTGCCATAGTTAAGCCTTTTTCTTCAAAAATGGGAACCTGTACAGTCATTATCGACCATGGGTTCGAATACTTTAGCAATTTTTAGCTCAATAGTCGAAAATGGACAAAACACTGTAGCCGTTATATTTGGCGTTAAGAGTGGAGAGCAAAATGGCTAACGATACCGTCAATTTAGAAGTAGAGAGTTAAAAGTAAACCGTGACTTCAGACATGCTGGTAACAATACCTTCAATTATACGTTGTGATTTATCATTTTTCACTCTTACTTGATCGCCCATTGAGCCATCCGTAAGTGCAGTACCTTTAGTGGTAATGGTCATGCCACCTTTAACTGCCTGTATGATAACCTTCTCATTTCGGCAAACGACACAAATATCGCCTCTTTCAACGACATCACCCGGTCTTAGGTTCTTTTTTACTTTGGCACCGATAACCTGTTGTGGGTTGGTGAAACCTTGGCGGCGAAATTTGTTAAGAGAAATCATGTCGGTAGTCACATCGTATTGACCGACAATCTCGCCTCTTGCAATTGAGCGCGTGGTGGTGACGAGTGGGACTGACATTGATAAGCGTACGGGCACATAAACTCGCCACTCGTCAGGAATGCATTGCACTAAAACCGTAATGCTACTGCGGGTATTGGTGGTGGTTGATGCGCTAGTTTCAAGCGGCACTGGACAGTCTGTTGCTTTAATTCTTGAGTCAACATTTGCTGAATTAACAAAGAGTTCGCCGCCTTGTGGCTGCTCAACCGTATCATGGATGTGTTGCTCGGCCGCAGACTGGATTATTTCAATTTGCTCTGGAGTCGCAGCTTGCACAAAAAAACTAAACAATATTGATAAAATGCCGATAAACTTAGCGACAGTTTTAAAAGTAGCTCTACACATTGCTATGGAAAGAGGTGGCAAATTTATTTTATAATATGTCATTCCGTTTCTCTGGTGGTTCGTAGCCTGCAGTAGACTAACACTTTTTATACAAAAAAGTTTGATATGGAGATGAGCTCATGACGGGTATTCTTGATTCGGTGAATCAGCGTACGCAACTCGTCGGTCAAAACCGATTAGAATTACTAACCTTTCGCCTAATGGGGCGTCAGCGCTACGGCATTAATGTCTTTAAAGTAAAAGAAGTGCTTCAATGCCCTAAGCTGACAAAGATGCCAAACTTGAACCCACTGGTTAAAGGTGTAGCACACATTCGTGGCCAAACGATCTCTGTTATCGATTTGAGCTTAGCGATTGGTGGCCGTCCTACAACGGATGTTGAAAAGTGTTTTGTGGTTATTTCTGAGTTTAACCGAACTATTCAAGGTTTCTTGGTCAGTTCAGTAGAGCGCATTATTAACATGCACTGGGAGTCAATTCTTCCGCCGCCGGATGGCGCTGGTCGAGCGAACTACCTGACAGCGGTAACTAATATCGATAATGAATTAGTTGAAATTCTTGATGTTGAAAAAATTCTTGCTGAAATTTCGCCTGTTGATGAAACAATGGACAGCAGAATTGCTGAAGAAATCGCAGAAGTAGAACAAGAGAAAGAATTGGTTCGCCGTATCTTGATTGCTGATGATTCAACTGTTGCTCGTAAGCAAGTTCAACGCGCCATTGAATCGATCGGATTTGAGGTTATCGCGGTGAAAGATGGTAAAGAAGCCTATGAAAAGCTGGTGCAAATGTCATCAGAGGGTAGTATTTACGATCAAATTTCATTAGTGATCTCGGATATCGAAATGCCAGAGATGGATGGATACACGCTGACTGCTGAGATTCGTCGTCACGCCGAACTTAAAGATTTATACGTAATTTTACACTCATCCTTGAGTGGTGTATTTAACCAGGCCATGGTTGAGCGTGTTGGGGCGAACTCCTTCATTGCAAAATTCAACCCTGATGAGCTTGGGGCAGCGGTTAAAGCTGCGTTAACTAACTAAAAGAGACATTAATGACTGCTATAACAATAAGTGATCAAGAGTATCGCGATTTCAGCCGTTTTTTAGAATCTCAATGTGGCATTGTATTAGGTGACAGCAAGCAATATTTAGTGCGCAGTCGTTTAAGCCCATTAGTAACGAAGTTTAAGTTAGCTTCGTTATCTGATTTGTTGAGAGATGTAGTAACTGGTCGAAACCGTGAGTTGAGAGTGGCAGCTGTCGATGCCATGACGACGAACGAGACACTTTGGTTCCGAGATACTTACCCGTTTGCTGTACTTGCGGATAAGCTACTACCGGAAATAGCGGCAAATAAACGACCTATTAAGATTTGGTCTGCAGCAAGCTCTTCAGGCCAAGAAGCATACTCAATGGCAATGACGATTCTTGAGACTCAAGCTCGCAAGCCGGGTATGTTGCCAAATGTATCGATTACCGCAACCGACATCTCTGCAAGTATGTTGGATATGTGCCGCACAGGCGCATACGACAACCTTGCATTGGGACGTGGACTTTCTCCTGAGCGCCGTCGTACTTTCTTTGAAGATGCGGGCGATGGTCGTATGAAAGTCAAAGACAACGTTAAGCGCATGGTGAACTTCCGTCCACAAAACTTGATGGACAGTTATGCGTTATTAGGTAAGTTCGACATCATTTTCTGTCGTAATGTATTGATTTATTTTTCGCCAGACATGAAGTCAAAGGTACTTAACCAGATGGCAAACAGCCTCAATCCTGGTGGTTACTTGTTGTTGGGTGCATCTGAATCGTTAACAGGCTTAACGGATCGTTTTGAAATGGTTCGCTGTAATCCAGGCATCATCTACAAATTAAAGTAATGAGTGGCACCAGTATTAGGTGTAACGTTACTGTCTAACTTCAAAACCCAGCCAAGTGCTGGGTTTTCTTTTTCCGGCTTAACCTATATCTTTAAGTCAGAGTGACATTCCAACCCACTCTATTTTTGGCTTGTATATTGCAAGTTTACCTACGAGTAACCTGTAAAAGTAATGGTCGGCCACTTTGTTTTAAAAGTTGGTATATATATTGCTTTGGTTATCTCATAACAGTCAGTTCTTGAGTTGAGGTTTACATGGCTATTTCTTTTGATAATGCTTTAGGCATTCACCAGCACACAGTTGGTGTACGTGAGCGTAACGCTGAGGTGCTTTCCACCAATATCGCGCAAGCGAACACGCCTGGGTATAAAGCAAAGGGACTAGATTTTAAGAAATCACTGCAAGCGGCAAGTTCTGGGGCAAGCATTGGTCTTAGCCGTACAGATGGTCGGCACATTTCTGCCTCAACAACGGTGAACGGGGAAACGAAGTATCGAATTCCTACCCAACCTGATACAGGAGATGGCAATACGGTTGATTTGGATTTGGAAAGAAACCTTTTCATGCAAAACCAAATTAGGCATCAAGCCTCTCTCGACTTCTTAGGAAGTAAGTTCAAGAATTTAACTAAAGCGATTAAAGGGGAATAATTAGATGAGCTTATTTAATGTATTCAATGTGACCGGTTCTGCGATGAGTGCTGAATCTGTTCGTCTAAATACGACCTCGAGCAACCTTGCGAACGCAGACAGTGTAAGTAGTTCTGCTGAAGAAACTTACAAAGCTCGTCACGCAGTGTTTGGCGCTGAGTTAAATAAAGCACGCAATAGTGGTCACACTGTGCCGGTGAAAGTATTAGGTATTGTGGAAAGCGATAAGCCGCTTAGTGCGGAGTACAACCCAGATCACCCACTAGCGAACAACGAAGGCTATATCTACAAGCCTAACGTGAACGTTATGGAAGAAATGGCAAACATGATTTCGGCATCACGTGCGTACCAAACGAACGTACAGGTTGCTGACTCGAGTAAACAAATGCTGCTGCGTACGCTGCAGATGGGTCAATAAGGATAAGGAGGTAGCATATGGCTGGAATCAACAACAATGTTGGTCAAAGCGGCTTGTCCTATGTTGACCAGCTGAAGAGTCTTCAAGATGGCGCTAAGAAGCCCGACGAAACAACAGGTAAGCAGGATCTTAAACAAGAAGATTTCTTATCTCTGTTGACTAAGCAACTTGCACAACAAGACCCTTTTAAGCCGGTTAGCAATGACCAGATGATTGCGCAAATGGCTTCATTTGCGACCGTAGATGGCATTGGTAAAATGAATACACAGTTTGAAAGCTTGAATTCATCAATGACTTCTAACCAAGCGCTTCAGGCCTCTTCTTTAGTAGGTCGTGATGTATTGGTTCCTGGTGCGGCAGGTGTGAAACCCGGTGATGGCGGTATGGCGGCAATGGTTAAGCTCCCTCAAGCCATGGACAATGTAATGGTCCGTGTTGAGAACGAAGTTGGTCAGTTGGTTCGTACATTTGATATCGGTTCTAAACCATCAGGTGACACGCGTGTTGAATGGGACGGAAAAGACGAAGACGGTAACCCATTGCCGGCTGGTAAATACAACGTTAAAGCGTCGGGTTTACTGGATGGCGAGAACACAGAGTTCCAAGTTTCCAGTTATGCGAACGTGAACAGTGTGCTTCTTGGTAAGGGTGATGGCAACGTACTACTCAATCTGGCTGGTTTTACATCGCCAGTACGACTTGCTGAAGTACTAGAAGTTGGTAAAGCGTAACTCTTTAAAAGAGTGATTATGCTAGCTAGAGAGATTAGGAGAATATTGGAATGTCATATGTAGCTTTGAGCGGCCTATCCGCTGCACAATTAGATCTGAATACAACCAGTAACAATATTGCGAATGCAAACACGTTTGGCTTTAAAGAGTCTCGAGCAGAGTTCGGCGATGTGTATTCAAGCTCGTTGTTTACTAACGGAAAGACTACCCCTGGTGGTGGTGCTCAAGCAAATAAAGTTGCGCAACAGTTTCACGAAGGTTCAAGTATTTATACAAATAACCCAATGGACTTACGTGTCAGTGGTACAGGTTTTTTTGCAGTATCGAAAGACCGCATGGTGCCAGAGATCAACGAACTAACGCGTAACGGAGCTTTTCACTTAAATAAAGACAACTTCATGGTAACCTCGAATGATGAATTTCTTTTAGGTTACGATGTTGACCCAAACTCGGGTGAAGTTCTTTCTTACGCGCCAAAGCCTCTCGACATTCCTGCTGAGTTTGGTAAGCCAAAACAGACAGAAAACATTGAAGTAGGAGTTAACCTTCCTGCAAATGGTGATCTTAAAGACCCGGCTGCATTTAACTACCAAGATTCTGACACTTATAATCGAGCAACGTCTTCGACGGTATACGATTCTATGGGTCAGTCTTACAAGTTAACGACTTACTACCTCAAAGATCAGACTCAACCAAACACTTGGCAGACGTACTACACCATGTCAGATGAGAACGGTGAAAAGCCGGTCAACATTACTGGTGGTGATGCGACGAATGCACAAGGTCATGTTGGTCACACAATGAAGTTCAACAACGACGGTACGTTAGCAAGCCTGAACAATGGTCAGCCGATTAACTCGGAACCACTTGGTGCTGGCGCGAACCCAATTGACTTGAACGGTGCTGATCCAACTCAAGTGCTTAAGTTTGGTCTGGATTCTTCAACTCAGTTTGCTGCTCCGTTTGAATTGACTAAGTTTGATGAAGATGGTGCAACAACAGGTTTCTTAACAAAAATCGATTTCGATGAGTACGGCAGTGTTCTGGGTACTTACTCAAATGGTGAAAACGTGATGCTTGGCCGTGTAGGCTTGGTTCGCGTACCCAATGAGCAAGGTCTAGATAAGAAAGGCGGCACTCAGTGGGATTCTACTAATGACTCAGGTTCTAAAATCTGGGGTGAATCGAACAAAGGTTCATTTGGTAGCATCAACAACGGTTCGCTAGAGCAGTCGAACATCGATATGACTCAAGAATTGGTTGATTTGATTTCTGCTCAACGTAACTTCCAAGCGAACTCACGTTCTCTAGAAGTACACAACCAACTGCAACAGAATATTCTTCAGATTCGTTAATCGTTTCGAGCGTTTGAATCATCTGTGAATACCCAATTCAATGTTATTGAATTGGGTATTGTTGGTGAATTTAAATATGGCTGTTTGTCTTCTTATTTGCCGCCCCTATTGCCGCACGGTAATGCCACTGGCAATAACTCCTCCTCAATGATCCTTTAATGATCACCCCTCTTTGTTTGTTTCCTATTTAAATTATTGATAAATAACAGTTAAAAATATTGGCACAGTGTTTGCTTTATAAGCTTTAGAAGATGATTTTTTGGAGCAAAATTATGGATCGCGCACTGTTTCTTGCCATGAGTGGCGCAAAGCAAAATATGCAGGCTTTGCAGCTACGTGCAAACAACCTTGCCAACGTTAGTACAACGGGTTTCCGTGCCGATTTAGCACAAGCACGTTCAATGCAAGCGTATGGTGAAGGCATGCCTACTCGTGTTTTCAGCATGACAGAACGTCCGGGTCATAATTTCGCACAAGGTAGTGTGGTCACTACTGGTCGCGATCTCGATGTCACGATACAAGGTGATGGCTGGATTTCGGTAATGGACAACACTGGCCGTGAAGGTTTAACACGTAACGGCAACCTAAAGGTTGACCAAAACGGTTTGCTAACTAACGCAAGCGGCCATTTGGTGTTAGGCGAGAACGACGCACCCATCACGCTACCTATTCCTATTAGTAAAGTAGAAATCGGCACAGACGGTACTATTTCGGTGATTCCTCAAGGCGCTCCAGCTGAAGAATTAGCGATTGTCGACCGAATCAAACTTGTGCGTCCAGATAATCAAAGCTTATTTAAAGATACGAATGGTCTATTCCGTTCGAAAAACCCAGATCAGGCATACGAAGCAGATGCAGCGGTAACGTTGCTAAAAGGTGCCATTGAAGGCAGTAACGTAAATGCTGTCGGTGAGATGACCAGCCTAATTGACTTACAACGTCAATTCGAAATGCAGGTCAAGATGATGAGCACAGCAGAGGAAATGGACAAGTCGTCTGATTCACTGCTTCGTATGAGCTAATAGAATTTAAAGGAATTTGCTATGCATCCAGCATTATGGGTAAGTAAAACAGGCTTAGACGCCCAACAAACCAATATCTCAACCATTTCAAACAACCTTGCCAACGCCTCAACCATTGGCTTTAAAAAGAGTCGTGCGGTATTTGAAGATTTGTTCTATCAGAACATCAATCAGCCGGGTGGCCAATCGTCGCAGAATACCGAGCTGCCAAGTGGTTTGATGTTGGGTGCCGGTTCTAAAGTCGTGGCAACTCAAAAAGTTCACACCCACGGTAACGCACAAACGACATCGAACAGCCTAGATATGATGATCGAAGGTGACGGCTTCTTCCAAGTTGAAATGCCAGACGGTGAGACAGGCTATAGCCGAAATGGTCAGTTCACGCTGAACGGTGAAGGCGCAATCGTAACCTCAGGTCAAGGTTATGCTCTACAGCCAGAAATCGTGATTCCAGAAGATGCGATCTCGGTGACGGTTGGTAACGATGGTGAAGTATCAGTTCGCCTACGTGGTGAGCAAAACAACGTCGTGGTTGGCCAAATCACCATTACTGACTTCGTAAACCCAGGTGGTTTAGAGCCTGTAGGTCAAAACCTTTATTTACCAACGGGAGCAAGTGGCGATCCGCAAGAGGGCGTTCCGGGCTTTGATGGTTTGGGTAACATCCGTCAGTCGATGTTAGAAACATCGAACGTAAACGTAACCGAAGAGCTGGTTAATATGATTGAAGCTCAACGTGTTTACGAAATGAACTCGAAAGTTATCTCGTCGGTAGACAAGATGATGAGCTTTGTTAACCAACAGCTGTAATTGGTTTATTTGCCGTTTACGTACTTATTCATAATTAATAGATCTGCTTCTAGTCATTGATCTATTTACCATTGCCTGCTGAGAGTATATCGCCATGAAACGTATTTTTTGTTTAGTTTTGTTAGCTTCTATGACCGGGTGTACTGTGTTGGATCCGATCGAGACTCCGGCACAAGAAAACGCAACCACAGTGGTTGATGCGGTAGAAGGCGATAAGTCGGCTGATGAAAGCTCAGGCATTATCGATACACTTCGTGGTAGAACAGACCCAATTGCAGGCGATCCTGCATGGGCGCCGATCAATCCAAAAGAAAAACCAGAGCATTACGCAGCGGCAACAGGTTCACTGTTCAATATCAACCATATTGGCAGTATGTACGATGATTCAAAGCCTCGCGGCATTGGTGATATTATTACCGTTGCGTTAGATGAAAATACTCGAGCGACCAAAAAAGCTAATGCTGACATGTCTAAGTCTAACGATGCATCGATGGAGCCTTTGGCTGTTGGCGGCCAAGAGTTGACTATTGACAAGTACAACTTCTCTTATGATCTGAGCAATACCAACACCTTTGCTGGTGATGCATCAGCCAACCAAAGTAACAGCATTAGTGGCTACATTACCGTTGAAGTCATCGAAGTATTAGCCAATGGAAATCTAGTGGTTCGTGGTGAAAAGTGGATGACACTGAATACAGGTGATGAGTATATCCGCCTAAGTGGTACTATCCGCCCTGACGATATAGATTTCGAAAATACCATCGCTTCAAACCGTGTTTCTAACGCACGAATTCAGTACTCAGGGACTGGAGTGCAAAAAGATATGCAAGAGCCTGGATTCTTGGCACGATTCTTTAATGTATCACTGTAGAGCTTGAGAGGATGTCGGCTTACTGACAGCCTTTACCACTCGGCCATATTTAGCTAAGTTCTTGTAAATTAAATTATTATAATTACATAGCTACTATAAATTGAAAGCAATACAGACAGGTTACTCAATGAAAAAACTAACACTCGTACTACTTGGCATGCTATTTCTTGCCACCAGTGCCCATGCTGCACGTATTAAAGATGTGGCAAAAGTGGCGGGTGTTCGTAGTAACCAACTTGTCGGTTATGGTTTGGTCACGGGCTTGCCGGGTACAGGTGAGACAACTCCCTTTACTGATCAAACGTTTAACGCAATGCTGCAAAATTTTGGCATCCAATTGCCGCCCGGCACTAAGCCAAAAACCAAAAACGTAGCGGCAGTAATTGTTACCGCTGAATTGCCAGCCTTCTCTAAGCAAGGTCAGGAAGTTGACGTAACGGTGTCTTCTATCGGTTCAGCAAAAAGCCTTCGTGGTGGTACCTTACTGCAGACTTTCCTGAAAGGTCTAGACGGTCAAGTGTACGCGGTAGCACAAGGTAACTTGGTGGTGAGTGGCTTTAGTGCTCAAGGTAATGATGGTTCTAAGATTGTCGGTAACAATCCTAATGTCGGCATCATCTCTAGCGGCGCGACGGTCGAACAAGAAATCCCAACGCCATTCGGTCGTGGTGACTACATCACGTTCAACCTAATCCAATCAGATTTCACAACGGCGCAGCGCTTAGCTGATGCAGTTAATAATTTTCTAGGCCCACAAATGGCTTCAGCGGTTGATGCGACTTCAGTAAAGGTTCGCGCACCACGTGAAATCAGCCAGCGTGTGGCTTTCTTATCGGCAATCGAAAACATCGAGTTCGATCCTGCAGAGGGTTCAGCAAAAATCATTGTTAACTCTCGTACTGGTACGATTGTGGTTGGTAAACATGTTCGCTTAAAAGCGGCAGCGGTAACACACGGTGGTATGACGGTAGCAATCAAAGAAAACCTCAACGTGAGCCAACCGAATGCATTTTCTGGTGGTCAAACCGTAGTGGTTCCTGATTCTGATATCGAAGTCACAGAAGCCGATGGCAAGATGTTCAAGTTTGAACCGGGTCTAACGCTGGATGATTTGGTTCGTGCAGTCAATGAAGTGGGCGCAGCGCCTTCTGATTTAATGGCAATCCTTCAAGCACTGAAACAAGCTGGTGCAATTGAAGGTCAATTGATCATTATCTAAGGAATAAAGCATGATTAAGAATAACAATGACATCGGCTTTATTCACGATATCGGTAGCTTAGATCGTCTTCGTCAACAAGCAGTAAATGGTGAAGAAGGCAGCGAAAAAGAGGCACTAACTGCTGCGGCAAAACAGTTTGAATCGATTTTCACTTCGATGCTGTTTAAGTCGATGCGTGATGCGAACTCTAGCTTTAAGTCGGATATGCTGAACAGCCAGAACGAGCAGTTTTATCGTCAGATGCAAGATGACCAAATGGCGAGTGAGTTGAGTGCTTCAGGTTCATTAGGCCTTGCGGACATGATCGTTGCTCAGTTAAGCGCCGGTCAAGCAAGCGATGCGACAGAAGATAAGGTTCGTAGTGAAGGTTTTGATACTTCACTGCAAAGACCTCAGTATTCAGGCCGTTCAGAAGACAGAGTATCTGAAGTTCAACCTGCTTCCGCTGTTAAACAACTAGTATCCTTCGATTCTCCAGAGTCGTTTGTTACCTCAATGAAGCCTTACGCTGAAAAAGCGGCGAGTGCACTTGGTGTGGATTCATCTCTGCTATTGGCACAAGCGGCACTTGAAACAGGTTGGGGTTCTAAAATGGTTAAGAACTCTTTGGGGAACAGCAATAACTTATTCAACATCAAAGCAGATAGAAGTTGGAAGGGCGATAAGGTTGCTACGCAAACTTTAGAGTTCCATGGCAAAACTGCCGTTAAAGAATTGGCATCTTTCCGTTCTTACTCAAACTTTGAAGACAGCTTTAATGATTACGTGAAGTTCTTGAACGAAAATCCAAGATACGAAACGGCATTACAGCATCAAGGCAATTCAGAGAACTTTATCAAAGGCATCCATCAAGCTGGTTACGCAACTGACCCTAACTATGCAGACAAGGTGTTGCGCGTTAAAGCTAAAATCGATGAGATGAATTAGCCCCATCAATTAACAATGAGAGCTTGCCATGGCAGGCTCTTCTCTTATCCGCTCCTTCATATCTGGCCCTATTGTTTTTAGTTATTTCCTTACACTTCAATAAATTATGGTCTTTTAATCTTTCATTATCTCTATTGGCACATATATTGCTTATTATCTTGGTAATATGCTGTTGTAGTTAATCAGTTCAACCTGATTTTATTAAGTTTTTTGGGGGCATTATGGCGTCGGATCTTCTGAATGTAGGGGCACAAAGTGTTCTTACGGCTCAGAGACAGCTAAACACCACAGGTCATAACATTTCTAACGCCAACACAGAGGGCTATAGCCGTCAGTCTGTGATTCAAGGTGTGAATGACCCGCGCCAGTACGGTGGGCAATCCTACGGTATGGGTGTTCATGTGGAAAATGTTCGCCGCTCTTGGGATCAGTTTGCCGTTAAAGAACTTAACTTATCGACAACCAATGCCGCTAACAAAGGCGATACCGAAGCCAACCTCGATATGTTGTCGAGCATGTTGTCATCGGTTGCTTCAAAGAAGATCCCAGAAAACCTCAATGAATGGTTTGATTCTGTTAAAACTCTCGCCGATACCCCGAATGATGTGGGTGCGCGTAAAGTCGTTTTAGAGAAAGCAGGGCTTGTCACTAAAACCTTGAATGAATTTCATGAAACGGTACGTCAACAGTCTGATTCAACGAACAAAAAATTAGAAGTCGGCATTGAACGAGTAAACCAAATTGCGGTTGAGATTCGTGATGTTCAGCGTCTGATGATGCGAACGCCAGGGCCTCATAATGATTTACGAGACCAACACGAAAAGCTGATCAATGAGCTATCTGGTTACACCAAAGTGACGGTAACGCCGCGCTCGAATGCGGAAGGATTTAACGTCCATATTGGTAATGGTCATACCTTGGTTTCTGGTAGTGAAGCAAGTCAACTGAAGTTGGTTGATGGCCTACCTGATACGCATCAGCGCCGACTAGCGATAGTTGAAGGTAAGTCTTTGAAGCCGATTACCAGCAATGATATCGATGGAAAAATCGGTGCCATGCTCGATATGCGAGACGAACATATCCCTGACATCATGGATGAATTAGGACGTTTGGCGACGGCTTTCTCTGAGAAAGTAAACTCACTTCAATCACAAGGTTTGGATCTCAATGGCAACGTTGGCCAAGATATCTTCACCGATGTGAACTCTGAGCGGGTGGCTAAATCACGCGTGACGGCTGGTAGCCAATCAAAGGCAGACGTAGCGGTATATATTGATGACACCTCTGCCCTAAAAGGCGGCGAGTATGGCCTTAAGTATGACGGCAGTGACTATGTCGTGACCAAGCCTGACGGCGAAACGGTCAAAGTCAGCACCAATTCAACAGGTAATGCTTTTTATCTAGATGGTATGCGAGTCGAAGTTCGAAACCCGCCGGAATTAGGTGAGAAACTGTTACTGCGCCCAACTCGTAACTTTGCTGCTCAGATTCAGATGGAAACCAAAGACCCTAGAGATATTGCCGCACAAAGTTATGAGGCATCGACCACGTTCGCGAAAGGCTCGGCGGGGTTCAAGATCCTAGCGGCCGGTCAATTGCGTGAGTTTGAGGTGATTGTTTCACCAAAAGGTGAGCAGTTTGCCGTGACTGATCCGAAAGGCAATATTTTAATGCAACCGCAGCCGTACCCACCTGAAGGGCCGGTTACGATTAATGGCACGACTTTCGAGTTGACCTCTGGCGCGGTGGCAAACGATAAATTTACGGCAAACCTTGTCCCATCAGAGGGTGACAACGGTAACTTGCGTAAGCTGCAAGATCTCCAAACCGGTAAGATCTTGAATGATGGTGAGTCTACGATTTTAGACCTTTATCACAACTTGAATACCAACACGGGCCTGAAAGCGTCGACGGCAAATCGCTTAAGCGATATTGCCACCTTAGAAAAGGAATCCGCTCAGGAACGTATTGCTTCAGTGTCGGGGGTTAACCTCGATGAAGAAGCGGCAAATATGATGAAATTTCAGCAAGCGTACATGGCTTCTTCACGCATCATGCAAGCAGCTAATGATACGTTCAATACTATTTTGGCTCTGAGGTAGGAAGTATAAATGTTGAATCGTATTTCTAGCTTCCACAACTACCAATCTGTTCAGAACGACTTGCGCCGTCAAGAAAACAAAATACATCACAACCAAGCACAACTTGCTTCTGGTAAGAAGTTACAGTCGCCAAGTGATGATCCTTTGGCGACCCACTATTTACAAAATATTGGTCAGCAATCAGAGCAGCTTAAGCAATATAGTGATGCAATCGTCTTAGTTCGTAATCGATTGGAGCATCATGAGGTATTGATCTCCAACACCGAAGGCTTTGCTGATGAAGCAAAACGAACCGTGATGGAAATGATTAACGGTGCGCTTTCTCCAGAGGACCGTTTAGCGAAAAAGCGCGAGCTCCAAGAGTTATCGAATAACTTTCTGCATTTAGCTAACTCTCAAGATGAGTCGGGTAACTACACGTTTGCGGGTACTAAACCGAAGAATCAACCCTTCTTTAGAGATAACCAAGGCAACGTCAGTTATCAGGGCGATGACTATCAGCGAAAAATGCGTGTAGCGAGTAGTTTCGAGATGGCGATGAATGATCCAGGCAGCAAGTTATTTATGGAAATAGATAACCCGTTTGGTGATTACGAACCTCAGTACGAGCTTGAACCCGCGTCTGAATTGCTTTTGGAACGTGCGACGAACTCAGCTGACGATGGGTCAACGTATAAAGTCACTTTTGTTGATATGCAGACAGGAAATTATGCTTACCAACTTGAAAAGGATGGTGCAGTGGTTGCCGCTGAAGACTTTGATCCCTCTACTGGCATTGTCTACGAAGGGTTGAATATTCAAATAAAAGGTCAGATCACCAAAGGCGATTCGATCACGTTAGAGCCAAGAGAGACATTCTCTATCTTTGATACGTTCAAAGAGGCGTCTGAACAGGCTGAAAACCCGGTATCAGATGTTTCAGCCACTGCGAAATTACATCAAGTGACTGAAGAATTTCATGCTGCGTTTATTCATCTAACGAAGGCTAGAACCGATGTCGGTGCACGCTTGAGCACATTGGATATTCAAGAGCAGCAACATGAAGATTTTAAGTTGTCTTTAGCGAAAGCGAAAAGCAACTTTGAAGACTTGGATTATTCGAAAGCCATTATTGAATTTAATGAGAACTCTCGAGCACTCCAAGCTTCACAACAAGCGTTTGGTAAAACAAAAGACCTAACCTTGTTTAACTATATTTAACGACCAATCGGTATTGAATGACCAATAGGTATTTAGTGATGAATCAAGGTTCATCATTGAAGTCGATTCTTTGCCTTATGTGCTATGCCATAAGTGCGAATCACTTCAACGTTTGCCGTTTTTTTATACAGAATACAATGTGTTCGATATAAGCGGCAAAAAGCGGCAATGAGCGAAGGAGTTCAACTCACTATTTCGCTCTAGTAGTATGATATCGAGCCAGATTTATCTTTAACTTATTGATTTTAATGTTTTATAAAAATAATCAATAGAAGATTAAACTTGGCATACAATTTGTATCTGTATTTGTCATAAATGATTTATACAGTTCTTAATCCTTGAATAAGGTTTAACGAGTAATACACGGTCAGTGCTTATCCATATGAGAGTAAAGCTGGCCGCTTCGCAGAAAGTTTGCGAACTCATAAGGAGAGCAAAATGGCTATCAATGTAAGCACTAACGTATCTGCTATGACAGCACAGCGTTACCTGAATAAAGCGTCTAATGACTTAGCGACTTCTATGGAGCGCTTGTCATCAGGTCATAAAATTAATAGCGCAAAAGACGATGCAGCGGGTTTGCAAATCTCTAACCGCTTAACAGCGCAGTCTCGTGGCCTTGATGTGGCAATGCGTAATGCCAATGATGGTATTTCGATTGCTCAGACCGCTGAAGGTGCGATGAACGAATCAACGAACATATTACAACGTATGCGTGATTTGGCGATTCAATCATCAAACGGCACTAACTCGCCGGCAGAACGTACCGCGCTAAACGAAGAGTCAATGGCACTTCAAGATGAGCTTAACCGTATTGCGGAGACAACGTCGTTTGGCGGACGTCGTTTGTTGAATGGATCATTTGGTGAAGCATCATTCCAGATAGGTTCTAGCTCCGGTGAAGCGATGATTATGGGATTAACCAGTGTTCGTGCTGATGATTTCCGTATGGGTGGTACTACGTTCGATTCAGAAAACGCGAAAGACAAAGATTGGCAGGTGCCACCGACAGCAAGCGATCTTAAGTTCGAATTCAGAACCAAAGATGGTGAAGACATCGTTCTAGATATTAACACCAAAGCGGGTGACGATATCGAAGAACTCGCTACTTACATTAATGGTCAATCTGATTTGCTGAACGCATCGGTTACTGACGAAGGCCGTCTACAGCTATTCGTTGCTGAACCTGATCTTGAAGGTGCAATGTCGATCTCTGGTGGTCTAGCATCTGAACTAGGCATTAAGAGTGAAGGCCGCCCTACATCAGTTCAAGACATTAGCTTAATGACTGTTGCTGGTTCACAGAACGCAATCAGCGTGATTGATTCAGCAATGAAGTATGTAGATTCACAACGTGCTGATTTGGGTGCGAAACAGAACCGTCTAAGCCACAGTATTAACAACTTGGCGAATGTTCAAGAGAATGTAGACGCTTCTAACAGTCGAATCAAAGATACGGACTTTGCGAAAGAGACGACGCAAATGACGAAATCACAAATTCTGCAACAAGCAGGTACTTCTATACTTGCTCAAGCAAAACAGTTGCCTAACTCTGCAATGACACTATTGCAATAGTTATTGGTTGAACTTGCTGCTCGTGTTCAGACGTGAGCCATGCAGCAAGGGAAACTGGCAAGCATACTTACTATTGAATGTTTAGCTCTCTCATCTCTCACCTGCTATCCATTTTTACAGTAAGAATGCAACGGCAAGTCGGAAATGTGTTCATTTCTCGATGATCTCCACACAGGCTCTGACGCGCCAACTAGCCCCGGTTCTCTCAAAGGAAAAGGGGCTTTTTCCTTTCTGTCTTCCCACTATTTTCTAGACTTAGTTTTCTGATCAGTACTTCTTCGATTTAACCAACTCGTTTTACCTCAAATAACCCTCTTTGCGACACAAGATCGACGTTGGTCTGAGATCTTTGGTGATTGTTCATTTCTCTACGTTGAGTAGTTCAAATATTAATTAGTGTGTTTTTTGAACGTTTTTAGATCTTTTCTCTGTTGAAGTCTTCCGCTGCTTTAGAAAATAATAAATATTAAGTTGCTGATAAATAATGGTTTAATATTTTTTTTGTGGTTTTCTAAAAGTTTTTCTAAAGCTTCTGTATTTCGAGCCGTTATTAAAAGTAACTTTGAGAGAACTACTTGGTTTTCCGAGACGTCGGAAACCGCTATACCGGAAAATCAATTGGAGAAATCACCATGGCAGTGAATGTAAATACCAACGTTTCAGCGATGACAGCGCAACGTTACCTAAACAATGCTAACAGCGCACAACAAACATCA